>DASWXL010000166.1:0-2716 GCA_036405495.1 Sphingobacteriaceae bacterium
TGTGTTTTTCAGGTAATGTCTTTATAATCAGGGTGTTTTTATTTTAATATAATTTTTGTTTTCTTTCTTTCAGTGAAAGGATGGGAAGGGGGCGTTCGTCTGTAAGGCGTACACTGCAATATACAGCCGTTCGAAAGGTGTACCGTGAATGGTACTATGAAATACCTGCGCCCCGTTTTCTTTTACACTGATGTGGAAATTTAGGTAAGCAGAAACCTGCTCAAAATTTTAGTTTTGTATATCTTTTAAGAAGAGCATGAGTTTAGAAAATGTGAATTATAGCGAGGACAGTATCAGATCGCTGGACTGGAAAGAGCATATCCGGCTACGCCCCGGTATGTATATCGGAAAGTTGGGTGACGGATCTGCATACGACGATGGTATCTACGTTTTACTTAAAGAGATCGTTGACAACTCGATCGACGAGTTTGTGATGGGATCGGGTAAAACGATCGAAATTAACGTCAGCGATTCTAAGGTTGCGGTGCGTGACTACGGCCGCGGCATCCCGTTAGGGAAAGTGATCGACTGTGTCTCCAAGATCAATACCGGGGGTAAATATGATTCGAAAGCCTTTCAGAAGTCTGTCGGATTGAACGGAGTGGGTACTAAAGCGGTAAATGCGCTGTCGAACTATTTTACAGTTCAGTCTTACCGCGATGGGCGGAGTAAAAGGGCTGAATTTGAGAAGGGCGAGCTGATCAACGACCTTGCAGAGATCGATACCACGCAACGGAACGGAACGGCTACCACCTTTATTCCCGACGATTCGATTTTCCGACATTATCGCTTTATACCGGAGTTTGTGGAAAGCATGATCTGGAACTATGTGTATCTGAATGCCGGGTTGACGATCAATTTCAACGGACAGAAGTTCTTTTCGGAGCGGGGACTTTACGACCTGCTGAGCAAAAAGGCCGACGCTGAAACCCTTCGCTATCCTATCATCCATTTAAGAGGTGATGATATCGAGATCGCGCTGACCCATGGGCAGCAGTATGGTGAAGAATATTACTCATTTGTAAACGGACAGCATACCACTCAGGGTGGTACTCATCAGGCGGCTTTCCGCGAAGCGATCGTAAAAACCATACGGGAGTTCTATAAGAAAGAATTTGATGCGTCTGATGTCCGGGCTTCGGTGGTGGGTGCTATTTCGGTCCGCGTACAGGAGCCGGTATTCGAATCGCAGACCAAAACGAAACTGGGCTCGCTTAACGTTGGTCCCGACGGTCCCACAGTAAGGACTTTCGTCAATGACTTTGTTAAAAAAGAGCTGGACGATTATCTCCACAAGCATCCGGAAACTGCCGATGCATTACTGAAACGCATCCTGCAGTCGGAGCGTGAACGTAAAGATATCGCCGGTATCAAGAAGCTTGCTAACGAGCGGGCGAAAAAGGCATCGTTACATAACCGGAAGCTACGTGACTGTAAAGTTCATTTTGACGATAACCACGAACGCAAACAGGAGACGACTTTATTTATTACAGAGGGGGATTCTGCAAGCGGTTCGATTACCAAATCGCGGGATGTAATGACCCAGGCTGTTTTTAGCCTGAAGGGGAAGCCGTTAAACTGTTTCGGGCTGACTAAGAAGATCGTCTACGAAAATGAGGAATTTAACCTGCTTCAGCATGCCCTGAGTATTGAAGACGGTTTGGATAGCCTGCGGTACAATAACATTGTGATCGCAACCGATGCCGACGTTGACGGCATGCACATCCGATTATTGCTGATGACGTTCTTCCTGCAGTTTTTCCCGGACCTGGTCAAGGCCGGGCACGTATCCATCCTGCAAACCCCGCTTTTCAGGGTGCGGAACAAGAAGGAGACGATCTACTGCTACAGCGAGGAAGAAAAGCGTGCGGCAGTGGCAAAGTTGGGAAACAAACCGGAGATAACGCGTTTCAAAGGGCTGGGAGAAATTTCGCCTGATGAATTCGGGCTGTTTATCGGAAAAGACATGCGTCTTGATCCGGTGATCCTCAGGGATTCAAATATTAAGGGCCTTTTAGAGTACTTTATGGGCAAGAACACGCCAGATCGTCAGCAGCATATTATCCAGAATTTGCGTGTTGAGCTGGATGTTGTAGAAGAGAAGGATATAGCAAGCGCTGAAGCAGCTACAAAGTTTGCGGTAGAAGAAAGTGCAGCCTGATCATGAAAGTTTTTTTTTTAACGATTATAGTTGCGTGTACTTTGTCTTCCTTTGCTCAAACCGAAACAAAAACAAAAAGCTTCAAAGTTGAAGTTTATGGGCTGAACGTAAACTGTAAAGCTACGTCTGAATATGCAGGTTACAATCATTGGAAATACAAATTGACTGTTTTAACCAGTAAAAACGGGAGATATTTGTACCAAAAAGATGTTTTTGAAGGTATGGTTGACGCCCTGCCCGAAATTCAAGTTACAGAGACCGTTTTAACGGTCACTTTCAAGTATTTCGTCAGCCCCTATGATGATGACTTCAGGTCGGAGGAAAAGAAATGGCTAATTGACCGGAATGGTTTGCTGACGGAACTGAATAAATAGACGGAAAACAACCAGCCTTCAAACAAGGCAAGGTTTTTATAATCCTCGGTATTTTTGCAATTAAAGGAGTTTTAGAAAAGAATGAGCGACGAATTAGGACAGAATTTTCCACTGGAGAACAACCAGGAGACCCTGCATAACGTAATTCCGATAAAAGGTTTATATGAGAACTGGTTCCTGG
>DASWXL010000167.1:0-6112 GCA_036405495.1 Sphingobacteriaceae bacterium
GGCCTTTACACGCGTACGTTCGTAATCAAACGTATAATTTACAGGGTCCGGAACGGCAGTCATACATCCCGGACAACGGGTCAGCTCATCGTACAGGTTATTCAGGATACCATACTCGCGGGCGATCGGTTCCCACTTGAACGGCTCATACGACATCTCCATATTGCGGATCCGGTCAAGGTGATATTTCTTCGCGAGCGGATAAGTAAGCCGCAAGATCTCAAGGGATTTTTTGTGGTCGCTGTTGCTGCGAAGCCTGTTCACCGCTTTGTATATCGCTTCGTCATAATTGCCCTGTTGCATCGCCTTCTTTCCGGAAGTACATGCAGACAGAAAAAACACCACCGAAAGGAAAAAGGTAAAGGCTTTGTTCATATATAGTAATTGCTTGGTTTTTAATCGTTGCTATTTTAAGGTGAGACTATATGGTAAGTGGAAAGTTTAGTATTTCGAATTCTACCTTTTGATTTTATCAAACTATTACGGTCAGGTTCCCCGGTTTAACTTTGATCTGGATGTCCTGGCCCATGAACAGCGGCTCTCCGTCGACATGAACAGAACCTTCGTGCGCACGTTTGATCGTGATGTCTTTTCCCCTTATGATCTCTACATATCTGGACCGGTGAGCCGTTTTAGCGAACATATGCACCCCCATTACCGGAAACCGGTACAACGGGAACGGCTTGATGATGCATACATCGAGTAAACCGTCGTGCAGGGAAGCAGACGGCGAAACGTGCGCATTGTTACCAAATTGGGATGAATTTGCCAGGCATACCATGAATGCGTCGCGTTCAACGACAGTCCCGTCAATATCGATGGTATAATGCTCGGGCTTGTACCGCGAGATCTCCGAAATGGCTGTCTTTACATATCCGGATAGCCCCCTTTTGGAGATCTTTGCAAAGCACGAGCTGATATGGGCATCGAAACCGATACCGGCCATGTTGTAAAAGCTGCGATCATTAAAACTGCCGGTATCAATGGTTACGGTTTGCAGCTCGTTGAGCCGCCGCAATGCCGACCGGCGATCTAAACGGATCTTCAATGCCCGCGCAAGGCCGTTGCCTGATCCGCAGGGAATGATCCCCATGATCTTTCCGGAATTCTCGACTGCAGAAGCAACTTCGTTGATCGTGCCGTCGCCGCCCACAGCCACCACAATATCAGTGTCGCCGGCTACAGCGTTGGCAGCCAGCTGATGAGCATGACCGACCGACTCCGAAAAGACGTACTTCGGTGTGAAAATATTATGGTCGAGGCAGGAGTCGGCAAGGTCGGTAAAACTCGCTTTGCTCTTGCCTCCGGAAATTGGATTAATGATAAAAAGAATGTTCTTTTTCAAGCAGATATAGAAATTTGTGCAAAGTTAATTTATAATTTTTCAGTATTTAAAAGATTGTTTACTTTTGGCCGCGATAACAGTGGATCGATTTGCGTTGATTGCAACCACGTAAAAAAAAGTGCTAAAACATAACTGATTTTTACCCCTCACAATCACTTACTTTCCGCTTGTTTTTATTAATTGATGAGTATTAAACAAACAAGTTATGCCGTATTTATTCACTTCTGAATCTGTATCTGAAGGGCATCCCGACAAGGTTGCCGACCAGATATCTGATGCCTTGATTGATAACTTTTTAGCGTGGGACGCGGATTCAAAAGTGGCCTGCGAAACTTTGGTAACGACCGGACAGGTTGTATTGGCCGGAGAGGTAAAATCCAAAACCTATTTAGACGTTCAGAAAATTGCCCGTGAGGTGATCCAGAAGATCGGATACACCAAGTCGGAATACATGTTCGAAGCAAACTCATGCGGTGTATTCTCGGCTATCCATGAGCAGTCTGCCGACATTAACCAGGGCGTTGACCGTAAGACCAAACAGGAGCAGGGTGCCGGCGACCAGGGAATGATGTTCGGTTACGCTACCAACGAGACCGAAAACTACATGCCTTTGGCGTTAGATATTGCCCACAAGCTTTTGATCGAGCTCGCTGCATTACGCCGGGAAGACAACGAGATCAGGTATCTGCGCCCTGATGCAAAATCTCAGGTGACGATCGAATATGCTGATGACCACAAGCCGGTTCGTATTGAAGCCATCGTCGTTTCGACTCAGCATGACGATTTCGGAACTGAAGAGGCGATGCAGCAAAAGATCCGTGAGGATATCATCAACATCCTGATCCCTCGCGTAAAAGCGCAACTGAAACCGGAGCTTCAGGCATTATTCAATGATCAGATCAAGTACCATATCAACCCTACCGGCAAATTCGTGATCGGCGGACCGCACGGCGACACCGGACTGACCGGCCGCAAGATCATCGTTGACACTTACGGCGGTAAAGGCGCACACGGTGGCGGTGCATTCTCTGGTAAAGATCCTTCAAAAGTAGACCGCTCGGCGGCTTATGCCACGCGCCACATCGCTAAGAACCTTGTTGCAGCAGGCGTTGCCGATGAGATTTTGGTTCAGGTATCATACGCTATCGGGGTAAAAGATCCGATGGGAGTTTACGTAAACACCTATGGTTCTTCTAAGGTTGGGTTGTCTGACGGTGAGATCGCCGGCAAGATCCTGGAGATCTTCGACCTTACTCCTTACGGAATTGAGACCAGCCTTAAACTTCGTAATCCTATTTATTCGGAAACCGCAGCTTATGGTCACATGGGCCGTCAGAGCGAAGTGGTTACCAAAGTTTTCGAAGGAACCAACGGCGACAAAAAAGAAGTACAGGTTGAACTGTTCACCTGGGAGAAGCTCGACTTTGTTGACAAAGTAAAAGCTGCATTCGGAATATAAGAATCCCTCAGCCAATAGAAAAGCCTTCACCTTATCAGGATGAAGGCTTTTTCTTTTTTACCTTGCGGCATGAAACTGACAGAAAACCCGTGGAAGATCCTTTGCAGCGAAAAGATATACGATAACCCGTGGATCAGCCTCACCGAACATCAGGTGATCAACCCATCCGGCGCAGCAGGCATCTACGGGCAGGTACATTTCAAGAACCTGGCCATCGGCGTGATCGTTCTTGACGAAGAACATAACACCTGGCTGGTCGGACAGTACCGCTTCCCGCTGAACGAATACAGCTGGGAAATTCCGGAGGGCGGCGGCCCCTTAACCGCAGATCCGCTGACATCGGCAAAAAGGGAGTTACTTGAAGAGACGGGTATGCAGGCCGGAAGCTGGACCGAGATTCAGCGAATGCATTTGTCGAACTCGGTAAGCGATGAACTGGGCATTATTTACCTGGCACGAGATCTGACGTATGGAGATGCGGAACCTGAAGAAACCGAGCAGCTTCAGGTTTGGAAACTGCCGTTCGATGACGTTTACCGGATGGTTGAAGAAGGACAGATCACCGACTCGCTCTCCGTTGCCGCTATCCTGAAGCTAAAGGTCTGGCAACTGCAGGGAAAAATATGAAACAGTTCTGGTTTCTTTTTATCGCATTATCGATCGGCTTGCCTGCCTGTAAAACCCAACGGATGCCTGCCTTCAGGGAAGTTTATTCCGATAAATTCAGCACGCTGAATTCGGGCTTCTGGGAAAAGGCCACGCACACCTTTGCCAATAACCTGGCCTATTTTAAACCGGAGAACATCAGCTTTGGCCCGAACGGCCTGCAACTGAAGGTTTTAAGACAACGAACGAACGATAAACGGTTTTCCGCTGCAGAGCTGAGAAGTATCCAGCCGTTTACCTATGGAAAATTCACCGTCAGGATGAAGGCCGCGCATCAGCAGGGCATTGTCTCCGCTTTTTTTCTCTATTCGCCGGAAAGCAGGTCTGCTGAAGAAATCGACATCGAATTTACCGGTAATAATACTTCCGTTATTCATTTGAACTACTGGCGCGGAACAAGGTCGCACCTCAAAACCATTCCGCTGGGCTTCGACGCTGCAAAAGAGTATCATGATTATTCTATAGTGCGGCTACCGGGAGAGATCCGGTGGGAAGTGGATGGCAAAGAGATCTACCGCGCAACCGGCGGTATCCCCCGCACACCGTTGCACCTTATGATCAACCTGTGGCCGTCAAAAGCAAACACCTGGGCCGGAAAAGTTTCCGCAGAAGATTTGCCGGCACAGGCCACCGTGAAATACGTTAAAGTGTATTCAATGTATTAATTTCGCGGCATGAAAAAGTTGCTGGGGTTCATCTTCACCCCGATTCATTATGTGATCTGGGGTATATTGCTGCTCATTTTTCACCCTGTTCAGTGGTTATGTCTTAAGCTCGGCGGATACACAGCGCACAAGCACTCGGTCGATATCCTGAACTTTTTTCTTCTTTCCTCTTACTATGCCGTGGGATGCAGCGTCAGGTTCACGAACCGTCAGCCGCTGCCTGAAGGCCGGCCGATCATCTTTATAGCCAACCATCAGAGTCTCTATGACATTCCGCCGCTCATTTGGTTCCTGAGAAAATACCACGCCAAGTTTATTTCCAAAATAGAACTTACCAGAGGGATCCCGAGCATTTCCTTTAATTTAAAGTACGGCGGCGGCGCGAATATCGACCGTAAGGATCCGAAGCAGGCCATTGGCGAGATCCTGAAACTTGCTCAAAGGATGAAGGCCAATAACTGGTCGACCGTAATATTTCCCGAAGGCACACGGTCGCGGAACGGGCTGTTGAAACCTTTCGCGGTAGGAGGAATTGCCACTATTCTCAAGAAAGTACCGAATGCACTGATCGTGCCTGTAGCGATAGACAATGCCTGGAAGATGGTCAGGTATGGAAAATTTCCATTGAGCTTTGGCGAAAGCGCAAGCTGGACCGTCCTGGAGCCGATAGAGCCAGCAGGACTCCCGGCAGAGGAAGCGGTTAAGCTGGCTGAGCTGGCTATCAGGAAGCAGCTTGGCCAGAACAATACTGACTAAACGTTCCGGGTCTCGATCAGCTTGAAAAAGTACTCGCGGTAGGTATCACCTATCGGAATTATCTTTTCGCCGATAATGATGCGGCTGCGCTCAATACTTTCGATCTTGTCCAGCGAGACGATGTACGACTTATGTACCCGGACAAACTGTCCGCTCGGAAGAACCTCTTCCATTTTTTTCATATTCTGGAGCGTGATAACGCGTTCAGCAGGAGTGAATATGGAGATATAATCTTTCAACCCCTCAATGTACAGGATATCGTCAAGATAAATCTTCTGGATCTTATGCTCGGTTTTAACAAAAATAAAATGGGGGGCATTGGCAACCACTACCGGCGCTGCCTGTGGCTCCGGAACGGGAGCGGCTTGAGGTGAATTCTGCTGCATTACCTTTTGAACAGCTTTGTAGAACCGGTCGAACGCAATCGGCTTCAGGAGATAGTCGACCACATCCAATTCATAGCCGTCCAGCGCATATTCGGGATAGGCGGTGGTCAGGATCACCTGACATTTGCCGTTGATGATCTTCAGAAACTGTAGCCCCGTCAACTCAGGCATCTGCACATCCAGAAAGACAAGATCGGCCTGTCCCTGCTGCACCAGTTGCAACGCTTCGATCGGATTGGTAGTTGTTTTTACCAGTTGCAGAAAAGGAACCTTACCTATGTAATCTTCCAGAATATCCAGTGCCAAAGGCTCATCATCGACAACAAGGCAGCGTATCATACTATAAAATTAAAGATAATTCGGCAGTGTAAACACCATCTGCCGTGGAAATATTCAGATCGTATTTTTCAGGATAAAGCAGATCGAGGCGCCGCTGAACGTTGATGAGTCCGATCCCGCCGGTCTCATCTTTGTTTTGCTTGCTTTCCTTGTTGACCACATTAAATTTCAACGCGCCGTCGCAAACCTCTATGTGGATGCGAATAGGATTTTGGGGATCGTTAGCAATCCCATGCTTGAATGCATTCTCAATGAAAGCAATAAGAATAAGTGGTGCGATCCTTTGATCCCGGATATCTCCCGTCTGTGTAAAATCTACGGTATTGTCTTTGAACCGCAGCTTTTGCAGCTCGATGAAGTTCTCCAGGTATCGGAGCTCTTTGCTCAGTTCGACGGTACTGTCGTTGCTTTCGTAAAGCATGTAACGCATGATCTCCGACAGCTTCAAAATCGCTTCGGGGGTTTTGTCAGACTTCTGGTACGATAACGAATAGAT
>DASWXL010000168.1:0-4048 GCA_036405495.1 Sphingobacteriaceae bacterium
ATAATATTTTTGAAGTCGTGAGCAAGCCTCAGCGTAGTTTCAGCAGTCATGTTGCTGCCGGTTCTTCCCGGAACGTTGTATAGAATAACCGGGAGAGGGGATGCTTCTGCAACGGCTTTATAATGCTGATAAATGCCTTCCTGCGTGGGTTTATTGTAGTACGGGCTTACGGAAAGGATGGCATCGTAACCATCGCTCCTGAAGTTCTTCAGATGGTCAGCGATCTCGTAAGTATTGTTTCCGCCAATTCCTGCAACCAGGGGGACGCGTCCCGCTACGGTATCGACCGTATACTTCCAGACGTTTTCCTTCTCTTCCTTGTTCAGCGTGGCGGTCTCGCCGGTCGTTCCTAAAGAAACAAGATATTCAACGCCTCCCTCAATTATATAATTGATGAGGTTCTGAAGCCCGTTGTAATCAACAGAGCCATCTGTGTTAAACGGGGTGACCATGGCCACGCCCGTGCCGTAAAATTTGTTCATTGCCGTGTGAATAGTTAGCAAAGTTAGGAGGATATAGCTCCAGATAAAAATCTCATTCGATCATTTGAAGCAATTCCGTATCGCTGATGATCGGAATGTTGAGTTTTTGTGCTTTCTCAAGTTTTGACGGTCCCATATTATCGCCTGCGATCAGATAATTGAGCTTCGCGGAGATGCTGCTCACGATCTTTCCGCCATTGGCTTCAACGAGTGTTTTCAGTTCATCGCGACTGAAGTTTTCGAAAACTCCAGAGATGATGAATGTCTTTCCGCTGAGCTTGTCGCTCTTCAGCACCAGCTCCTGCTCTTCGGTCTCGAACTGCAGGCCATGGCGGCGTAATCTGGCGATCTGTTCAGTGTGACGGGGGTCACGGAAGTAATCGGTGAGGCTCTCGGCAATGCGGCTGCCGATCTCTTCAACCGAGGTCAGCTCTTCATAGGTTGCATTCATCAGGCTGTCGATGTTTTTGAAGTGCGAGGCGATCTTCTTCGCCACTGTTTCACCAACATAGCGGATGCCAAGGCCGAAAAGTACTTTTTCAAATGGCTTTTGCTTCGATCGTTCAATGCCTTCCAGCATGTTGGTGATCGACTTTTCGCCGAAGCGCTCTATTCGTTTCAGCGTATCGGTCTTTTCGTACAGCGTGTAAAGATCGCTGATGTGCTGAACAAATCCGTTCCGGTAGAAGGTTTCAACGGTTTCGTCGCCCAGTCCTTCGATGTTCATCGCCTTGCGGCTGATGAAGTGCTGGATCTTTCCGACGATCTGCGGCGCGCATCCTTCATCATTCGGACAGTAATGCACTGCTTCTCCTTCTTTTCGGATGAGGGTACTTTCACAAACCGGACATGTCGTGGGATATTGGATGGGCAAGGCATGAGGGTCGCGCTTTTCGGTATTTACCGCAATGATCTTTGGAATGATCTCGCCGCCCTTTTCGATGAGAACGGTGTCGCCCTCGTGTAAGCCTAACCGCCCGATCTCATTAGCATTGTGTAATGTTGCCCGCTTCACGGTTGTTCCGGCGAGCAAGACCGGTTTCAGATTGGCAACGGGAGTGACCGCGCCGGTTCGGCCCACCTGGTAGGTCACCTGCTGAAGGATCGTTTCCACTTCCTGGGCTTTGTATTTATACGAAATTGCCCACCGGGGCGACTTTGCTGTAAAGCCCAGTTCAGCCTGCTGGCCGTAATTGTTTATTTTGATCACGATACCATCTATGTCATAGCTCAGATCAAAACGGTTCTGATCCCAGTAATGAATGAAATCGAGCACTTCGCCGATATTCTTGCAGAGGCGTGTATGCTCGCAGACGTGGAAACCCCAGGCCTTTACCGCATGCAGGCTTTCCCAGTGTGTTTTCAGGATCGGTTTATCGGTATGCAATGCGTAGAGGAAGCAGTCCAGCGGACGTTTGGCAACTTCGCTTGAATCCTGCAGTTTGATCGTGCCCGAAGCAAAGTTCCGGGGATTGGCATAGGGAACTTCGTTGTTCGCGATCCGTTTTTCATTGAGCCGGTCAAAAGCCTGACGATGCATGAACACTTCCCCGCGGATCTCAAAAAGCTCGGGATAGCCGTTGTTCCTGATCTGCTTCGGAATGGTCTGGATGGTTTTAATGTTGGCCGTAACGTCGTCGCCCTGCGTTCCGTCGCCCCGCGTAACGGCACGGAGAAGTCGGCCATTCTCATACGTTAAGCTCATAGACAGACCGTCAAACTTCAATTCGCACACATATTCAAAGTCATTTCCTATCGATTTTCGGATACGGTTGTCAAATTCTTTCAGGTCTTCTTCGCTGTAAGTATTGCCCAGGGAAAGCATGGGCCACTTGTGTTTTACCGTTTTGAACTCTTTGGTGATCTCGCCGCCAACTTTCTGCGTAGGCGAGTTTTCATCCTGATATTCCGGATGCTGTTTTTCAAGCTCCTCAAGCTCCTTCAGTTTCTGATCGAACTCATAATCGGTTATGGTTGGCTGGGCCAGAACATAGTAATTATAGTTGTGCTGGTTTAACTCCCTGACCAGCGCATCCATCCGGTCTTTAATATCAAAAAGCGACATGAAGCGAAGATACTGAATTACTTTTCCTCGATGGCCAAATTGTACTCTCTGTTGTTTTCAAAAACAGAGATTTTGATCGGGAATTGTTCTGCGGGGCGCCCTGTAGGCATCCAGTTCTTTCCGGTAGCGCACAGAAGAAGGAGGCCATTGTCGTCACCCATTGGCATAAAGTCGTTGAGCTTTGGCCCCCTGAAATAGTGCGCCAATCCCATCTCTTCGAATTCATGGGCGACTGAGCGAATATCAGCCGAAACCAGGCCTATCTCGTTAATGCTATAGATCTCCGCGACGCTGAAGACGCCATCCGCTGCGGCGTTCCAGTGGTACCTGGCGATGAACTCCACAATATTTCCGGCCGGATCATGGAAATAAAACGATTGTGCGTTCCAGTTTTTGAAATCGGCGATCTTTCCGCCATCCTCGATGGATAAGATCTCCGTTCTGTCTTCTAGCCATCTGAACGCTTCCTGAAACCTGTTGAAGGGGATACCAAAAGCGAAGTGGTAGTAGGCGTGTGTATGGTCTGCCAGGAACGTAAAGGTTGAGGTTCCTGCTTCGAAGGTTACGGAGCTGGCAGAGTCATCTATGACCGTGAATCCCAGCAAAGAGCTGTAAAATGTTCTGACCTCGTTGAGGCGGCTCGTCAGTATAGTTATTTGTCGGATTTCCATAGGCATTGATTCCGTTGTTTCTTAATCAACTCAACCGCTTGCCGATCTCATGAAAAATGCTCATAAATGTGGGTTGCAATTTCTCCCGGTATTCGGGCAGAATGGCCGTAAGCTGAAGCTTTTGGGTTTCGGTTAGCGGGTCGGGCCAGATACGCATGCAGATGCGGGTAAGGGCATACATGATGTTATGTGCCTCTCGATAGCTATGCAGGTATCGGGCGTGGATAAACTCTTTTAAAAACGGGAAGAACAGTTCAGGCTGATCGGCCTTGTTTAACTGCAGAAATGTTTTAAGCGTGGAGTTTTTGCATTTGGAAAGGAGGCAATAGAATCTTTCTGCATCGATGACGCCTTCGGTGATCAGCAAGCTGTCGAGCATCAGTTCCAGGGCAATATGAGCTAAGAAGAACGACCGCACCGGTGATTGTTCCAATACCGGTGCCATAACCGTTCGAAGGTTAACGGTATGCTGGAAGAAAAAATCGGACGAATGAAAATGTTTGTCGATCTCCAGATGCCGCTTCCAGCCTGTCAGCAGGGATGCCAGTTCGGCCGAGCGATATTTGTCCTCGTACTTCTCCGGATGAAAGTTCCAGTCTTTCCGAACGTTCTTTACCAGATCAGGCAGGGCGCCACCCATGACCAGGTGCGGGTCGGAGCTGTGTCTGTCGAAGTAAAAATGGGAAAGGAAATTCATAGGTATAAAAATAGAGAACCTGAAGTTTTTATAACACCTTAGTAAAGAACGGTGTTTTTAATGCCCGATTATTCTTGGAAGACCTCCTGAACATGTTTTTATATTTGTTCTATCTTTGCTAACCTTATACTAA
>DASWXL010000169.1:0-6715 GCA_036405495.1 Sphingobacteriaceae bacterium
TCGCCGATAAAGTAAAAGAGACTTCTGAGGAAGCGATCACGCGGCTGCAGGCGATGGGCATTGATGTTTATATGTTGACTGGAGATAATCAGCAGACCGCTGCGGCCGTAGCGGCGAAGGTCGGTATATCCGCGTACAGGGCTGAGGTCATGCCTGCTGATAAGGCTGCTTTCGTGAAAGCGTTGCAGGACGAAGGAAAGGTAGTGGCAATGGTCGGCGATGGTATCAATGACTCTCATGCGCTGGCCCAGGCAGACGTCAGTATTGCGATGGGAAAAGGGTCTGAGATCGCGATGGATGTTGCCAAAATGACACTCATAACGTCGGACCTTCAATTGATCCCAAAGGCGTTAAGCTTATCGAAGAGAACGGTAAAGACGATTCGGCAAAACCTTTTTTGGGCGTTTGTCTACAATGTGACGGGCATCCCTCTGGCTGCCGGCGTACTTTATGCCTTTAACGGCTTCTTACTGGACCCTATGATCGCGGGTGCGGCTATGGCGTTGAGTTCCGTTTCGGTTGTGGCCAACAGCTTACGATTACGAAAGCAGGCACTTTAGCGGATTGAAAGGTCAGCTGGAACAGCGCCGCGCAGATCTTAACGGCCTGAGCGGAGTTTACGGAAAACGGCGCCGGTTGCGGTTTAAAGCTGATTTAACAAACAAGCCTCTTTCTTGTATTTTTTTTAGATAACCGCTCTGTCCTTTTAAAATTTTATAAAAATCGGCAGGAATTGTATAAGTCCGGCGGCTACAGATGTTTGAATCTTTGCGTGCTTGAAAAAATTAGGTAAGTATGCAAGATCGTCAAACACTCTCATTGAAAGGCATGGTATGCAACAGATGTATAACTGTCCTCAAATCCAGTCTTGAACAACTGTCGTTATCAGTGGAGGAGATCAGTCTCGGAAAGGTGACTGTCTCCGGATTGAACCTGTTAGCTAGCTATTCGGATCTGAACGCCACTCTGGCTTTGCTTGATTTTGAAATAATCGAAGATCCGGAGCAAAAGCTGGTTGCTGATATCAAAACATACATCGGCGAAGTGTTGAACAGCACACGTTTGATAGAAGGCAGAGTCCGTTTTTCAAAGGTTCTGTCTGAAAAATTCCATACTCACTACGATACATTGAGTGCTGTGTTCTCACGGGTGGAAGGTGTAACGCTTGAGAGCTACGTTATTCGCGAGCGGGTGAACACGATCCGGAAGTATCTGATGAATACTGATCACTCACTAACTGAGATCGCCTTTCTGACCGGCTATAGCAGTGTTTTTCATTTGTCAAAGCAGTTCAAAGCTATAGCCGCGGTGACGCCTTCCGAATTCAGGCAGCTCCATAAAAAGGCAAATACGCTCTGGCTTAACTGATCCATGTTATCATGAGTTTTAATATCAGAACAATGGTGGTTGACGATACTGATGCTGTTATGCAGCTGATCAGGGAAGAGGCCATTTATCATGATCAGCTCGAATTCGTCAGGATCGACAAGGATACGTTCATTGACAAGGCCTTTGGCAAAGACGCTCTCTTTGGTGTTTATGTGGCTGAACTCGATGGAGAATTAATCGGATATGTGTCGTACACGATCAATTTTTCTATTTGGGCCGGTCACAAGTATATGAATATTGACGATGTGTTTGTAACCGAAGCTTGCCGGGGCATGGGTGCAGGCAGAAAACTGATGCACTCGGTGAAGGATGGTGCTCTCGCGGCTGGTCTGACCATGATACGGTGGGAAGTTGAGGTGGACAATCAACGGGCCATTAGGTTCTACGAAGGACTCGGAGCGGGATACCGGCAAAAAGGCATCTTTAACTGGTCGGTTTAAGAGGCTGCTGCAACGGTTGTTTAGCAGTCCCGCGGAATAACTAAGAAGTTTATAAGTAACAGTATGGTTGAAAAGTATGGGGAAAAGGAAGTTACCGTCGAAATTATTGACCGATCTTCTTTCGAATATTTCCAGGAGATCAGAACGATCTTCTTAAAGGCAAATTCCAGGCTTAATTCGTTTTTGAGCGATGGGGTCTTATCGTACCAGTTCGACGAGATGAACGTCACGATCCTGCCGATCGCCAACATATTGATAGCCAGGTCAGGTGACCGGATTGCCGGTTTTATCGCAATGCTCGATAATTATATCATCGGAATATATACCGACAACGCGTCTGACAGTCCGTTAGTTGACCGAAAGCTGCTCGACGCCGCAAGGCAGCTTTATCCTACACTTGAAGTGAATGTCTTTCTGAAGAATTTAAAGATGGTTGAATTTTATGTGAACGAAGGGTTTAATCTTTCTGCTTACAAGACCAGCCTTTCTGCTTCCGAAACGATGCTGACATTACTATTCGATCCGGTGGAAAGTGAATTCGATATGATTCTGGCACCTACCGGCGAAAACTCCTTTTGCGCTTGACCTGCAGTAGCAGGTCCGCGCTTTTTCAGTACGTTCTCAAATAACTGCAGATGCTCTCAAATATCTTCGTTACATCGATTAGCTTGCTTCTGTTTGCCTGTTCCTGGGTTTCAATCGTTTCCCGAAAAAAGTAGCAATAAAAATATTATAAATAACATCCAGAATTATATAAAAGCGAAGGCCGGTTGGCGAAATACTTTTGCATCCAAATTATTGAAAGATGGAACGTTACTCATTTCTCCCCAAAACATTTTTTAGCCGAACGCTGCGGCTTCTGGTTCTTGCCCTGCTCTTTGCAGGTGCTGCATTTGCGCAGTCAAACGAAAGAACTGTTTCACTGACCGGTTATGTTAAAGATAAGTCAACCGGCGAAACGCTGATCGGCGCTGTTGTTTCGGTCAAAGAAGCAAAGGTCAACAGCTCTACTAATGCCTACGGCTTTTTCTCCGCTACGGTTCCTCAGGGATCTTATACGGTCGCGGTGAGATATATCGGGTATGAGACTATAGAGAAGACGGTGACACTTAACGAAGACCTGGTTCTGAACCTGGCTATGTCTGAGACCAATACGCAAATGAAAGAAGTGGTGGTTACTTCTGATAAGACCAACCGGAGCCTCCAGAGTACGCAGTCAGGTGTTGTGACCGTCCCGATGAAGGCTGTTAAACAGGTACCGGCGTTGCTTGGTGAAGCTGATGTGGTCCGCACGATCCAGCTGCTGCCGGGTGTGACGACCATTGGTGAAGGCGCTCCGGGATTTAACGTACGCGGTGGCGGTGTTGACCACAACCTTATTCTGCTTGACGAAGCGCCGGTCTACAACGGGTCGCATCTTCTGGGATTTTTCTCGGTTTTCAATCCGGATGCCGTGAAAGATCTTACGTTGATGAAAGGAGGCATGCCGGCACGGTTCGGAGGCCGCTTATCGTCGTTACTGGACGTCAGAATGAAGGAGGGTAACGATAAGACATATTCCGCATCCGGCGGTATCGGAACCGTTGCCAGCCGCCTGCTTGTGGAAGGTCCGATAAAGAAAGAATCAAGTTCTTTTATCGTTGCGGGGAGACGGTCATATGCCGATATGTTCTTTGGCCTGTTCAATGACTCTACGCTGAATGATACCCGCGTATATTTTTATGACCTCAGTGCGAAGGTTAATTTCAAGATTTCTGAGACCGATCGTCTGTATGTATCGAATTACGCCGGACGTGATGTGAATAAGATCGGCGACGATGTCAATATGAACTGGGGAAACCGGACGACGACCGTCAGATGGAATCATATTTATAACTCACGGTTGTTCTCGAATACCTCTGCTGTTTATTCGGATTACGATTATATGATGGGGATGTCTGGCGAAGACGCAAATTCTTTCGAGTGGAAGGCCAGTATCGTTGATCTGTCACTGAAAGCCGGCTGGAGCTGGTATGTAAATCCGTCGAATACCATTCATTTTGGCGGCGATGCTATCCGTCATCAGTTCAGACCGGGTAAGGCACGTCCGCTTGGAAGTACCTCCGCATTCAACGAGATCTATATGCCTGAGCAGCTGGCCTATGATTATGCCGCTTACTGGGATCACGAAGCGAAGCTCGGCAAGCGTTTTAATCTGCAGTACGGCCTTAGATATTCCGGCTTCCAGGTTGTAAGCGCCAGCGATCAGACGTTGTTTGAATATGCCGGCGATGCAGGGAAGCGGAAGTTGCCGGTGAATCCGACCGAGTATGGGAAGGGCGAGACGATTAAATGGTACCATAATATAGAGCCCCGCCTGGCGGTAAAGTATGATTTGACGGCCACCTCGGCAATTAAGGCAGGGTACTCGCGCACTGCCCAGAATCTCCACTATGTCAGTAACACAGCAGCGGCAACCCCGCTCGATATATGGGTGCCGAGCTCACTGAACATCAAACCCGAACTCGCGGATGAGATCTCGGCAGGGTATTTCTATGCCCAGAGGGACAATATATGGGAAGCATCTGCAGAGCTGTATTACCGGGAGATGAAGAATCAGATCGATTTTATCAGCGGCGCCGAACTCCTGCTTAACAGAAACCTGGAGGGCGACATGCTGTTTGGTGACGGCCGCGCATATGGTGCCGAATTCATGGTACGTAAAAATTCCGGCAGGCTGAACGGTTGGGTTGGATACACGCTCAGCAGAACGGAACGGAAGATAGGAGGTCTCAATAACAACGAATACTTTGCAGCAAAGTATGATAAAACGCATGCACTTTCGCTGGTGGGTATGTATGCCGTGAAACCCCGCACGCTGTTGTCAGCGTCGTTCAGCTTGTCGACCGGAACTCCTGTTACCGTTCCACACAGCCGGTTTGATTTTGAAGGATTTCCTGTTCAGTATGGCAACGGAGCGAGAAATAACTTCAGGCAGGAAGCTTATCATCGCCTCGACCTTTCAGCAACGTTCAGAGGGAAGAATCCGCCGGGACGCCGCTATCAGAGCGAGTTTGTGGTAAGTGTGTACAACGCGCTCAACCGGAAAAATCCGTACACCACCTATTTCCGTCCTGACGAAGAGGCTGGTAATAAAACCGAAGCGGTCAGGTATTCTGTGATCGGTATGGCAGTACCTGCTGTTACCTGGAATTTCAAGTTTTAACTTTTTGACCTTAAGAAAATGAAAAATTACATATTCTCAGTTATTGTACTGTTGTCAGGTGTTCTGTTTTTCTCATCCTGCGAGGATGTGATCGAGGTGGAATTGGAAAAGGGCGAGGAAGCTTTAGTTGTTGAAGGGTGGCTGACCACCAAAACCGGCCCTCATTATGTGAATCTTTATAAAACAGCACCCTATCTCAAAACGCCCGAATATCCGGCTATTGAGAATGCCAGTGTCACCCTGTCGGACGATGCCGGAAATGCTGAGCTGCTGAAGGAAGTTGCACCGGGGAAATATGAAGTAGCGACGATAAAGGGTGTTGTAGGTCGTACATACACGCTTTCCATCAATAGCACCGCAGGCTCTTATGAGGCGGTTACAAAACTGCAGCGACTGAGCTGGCCGATCGACTCCGTCACTTATGAGTTTAAGGAGAAATCGGCTATGAATGACGATGCTGGTTACTATCCTGCTGTATATGGACGGGAGGCAAGCGGCGCAGGTGATTTTTGCAGACTCAAAATTGTGAAGAATGGTTCCCTGCTTCAGTCGCACGACGACCTGAATCTCTTCAGCGATCAGTTCGTTGACGGCAATTACATTACGGCAGCCAAGCCAAGTATTAAGGATCCGTTTCAAAAGGATGATCAAATCACCTATGAAATGTGGTCGCTTACGGAAGATGCTTACCGGTTCTGGTCTGACTTAAAATCCCAGTTAAAAAACGGCGGCCTTTATGCGGTGCCGTTGAATAATACGCGAACTAACGTGACTAAGAAAAGCGCCGCGTCGCTTAACGTTACCGGGTACTTCGGCGCATCGGAAGTCGTTGAGTTTCACGATCAGGTGAAATAAGGCGGGTGTATCCAATCGAAATTAACGCAAAAATAATATGAATCCAATTGAACTACTGATCAGAAATTTTGAAGAGGTAAGAAGGCGATCGCTTAAACTTTGGGATGCCATCCCTGAGGAATGTCTTGACTGGCGGCCTGATGGTGATGCCATGGGGGCACTTGAAATGGTACGGCACGTACTGGAGGGAGAACATCTTTATCATGTCATAATAAAAAACGGGGGAAATCTCGGCGATTATAAAAGTCCGTGGGGCTCCAGGCCTTTAGTGATCAGCGTTCGCGAGGAACTGGATTTTTCAAAGCCGTATCGCAGCGATTTCATGGATCAGCTTTTGAGTTATAAACCGGAAGATCTTACCACACTGCAGATCATCCGTTCGGAAAAACAGCAACCGCCGCGTATGCTTGGGGATTATCTCAACCGTATCCTGTATCACGAGGTGGTGCATACAGGGCAGATGCTTAGCTACCTGCGTACATTTCGTGCACCTATGCCAAACATCTGGGACTAAAATTTCTGACTTATGCGTATATTGAAAATTACTGTGATCCTGGCTTTTTTGATCAGCTTTAGTGCGAAAGCTCAGACCTGCGATTGCAGTGCTGACGTCGACACACTGATCGGGTTATATGAGAACGATTATTCCGGACATGATAATCTTTCAGCTTCTTCTGCAAAATATAAGCGAATGGTTCGCAGCCTTCGTAAAGAAGCTCAAAACACAACTGACGTAAAAGCATGTGAACCTTTACTGCAGAGCTACATCAATTACGTTGCCGATGGCCACGTGTATATGAAGCAGACCGCGTCAAATCCTTATTTC
>DASWXL010000170.1:0-7926 GCA_036405495.1 Sphingobacteriaceae bacterium
CCGGTTATGCCGAATAAAGTATTACACAATAACTTCACTTCACAGTTGTTTATGGCGGCGATCGAAGCCACCGAAGAGGCGATCATCAACTCGCTTTTCACCGCTACGACAACCAAAGGCCTAAGCGGTCATACCGCCGAAGCCTTACCTCTCGATAAAGTATTACCGATCCTTAAAAAATATAACAGAATAAAAAAGTGAGTCGATTTACAATTGTCAACAACGAACTCGTCCCTGAAGATCAGGCGTCACTATTTATTACCGATCTGTCCATTCAACGCGGATACGGCATTTTTGATTATTTCAAAACTATGGATGGAAGTCCGGTATTCTTAGACGACCACCTCGACCGGTTTTACCACTCTGCAGCAGAAATGCAGCTTCCTGTTGCAGAAACTCGGGATGAGTTGAAGGAATTACTGAACAGGCTCATGGAAAAAAACAACATCCCGGATTCGGGCATCCGGATTACGCTTACAGGAGGATATTCTCCGGATGGATATAACGTGGCAAGCCCCAATCTGATCGTCACTCAGGCTCCTTTCAATGTCAACCGTGAAGCGCAGCTCAGCGGTATCACCCTGATGACTTTTTCGCACCAGCGTCAGCTTTCAAGCATCAAAACACTTGATTACCTCATGGCTATCCGACTTCAACCGCTTATCCGCCGAAAGAACGCCGACGATGTATTATATCACAATAACGACATGATCACAGAATGTCCTAGGGCCAACTTTTTTATGATCAGCAAAGACGGTAAACTTCAGACGCCCGCAAGGAATATCCTGAAAGGTGTGATCCGGAAGCAGATATTGGAATTCGCGGGCGAATTCATTACAGCGGAGGAAAAGGACATCACTCTGACCGACGTTCGCGAAGCTCAGGAGGCTTTCATTACCAGCACTACGAAGAACATACTGCCCGTGGTACAAATTAATGATCAGGTTATCGGGACCGGCAGACCGGGGCCTAAAACGCTGAAGCTGGTTGAGGAATTGAACCGAAGGATCATCACTTCCACCCGACCGGCAGACACGGCAGCAATGTAAAAAATTGGTTGCTATTGGCCGTTCAAGATCAAAATTTCACATATTTAGAAATTAATCAATCCCTTTCTAACACACACTATGCGTAAAACTTTTACTTTACTGTTTTTGGCTACCGTTAACATTGCAGCAGTAGCGCAAAAACCGTCGAAAAAGCCACTTGACCATTCAGTTTATGATGGCTGGCAATCCGTCTCGTCTCAAAAGATCAGTAACGACGGCCAGTGGGTACTTTACTCTGTTACCCCTCAGCAGGGCGATGCCAGCCTGCGTATTACGAACCTCAAAACGAAGGCTGTTACCAGCGTTCCGCGTGTGACCGGCGCCGAATTCTCTTTCGATTCCAAATATTCGGTCTTTACCATTAAGCCTTTTTACAAAGAAACGCGTGCTGCAAAGATCAAAAAGAAGAAGGCCGATGACATGCCTAAGGATTCCCTGGGTATTGTGACACTAAATAACAGCTCACTTTTTAAAGTAGGCAGGGTCAAATCATATAAGCTTCCTGAGAAGGCGTCCGGAGTGGTCGCTTACCTGCTGGATAAGGCGCCTGACTCGACAAAAAAGAAAGGGATTACAACAACAAAGGATAACGATAACGACTTCTTCGCCGATGATGAAGGCTCATCGTCTTCCTCAAAAAATGAAGGCACCAATCTGGTACTGCGAAGACTGGTTACCGGCACTGAAAAGACCTTTAAGTATGTGACCGACTATTCGTTGAGCAACAACGGTAAACTGCTTGTTTTTGTCAGCAGCGGCACCAAAAAAGATTCGGTGAACAAACCAGGTGTTTTTCTCTATGACATTGAAAAAGATATAGTAAAACGTATCAGTTCCGGAAAGGGAAACTACAAGAGCCTAACGTTTGATGAAGCTTCAGCACAATTGGCTTTTGCCGCTGAAAAAGGCCCTGAAAAAGCGCTTCAAAAGTTCTACAGCCTTTACTACTACACAATTGGACAGGACAGTGCAAAAGTACTCGCAGATACGAGCACAACGGGCATTCCTGAGAAATGGAACGTAAGCGGCGACGGCCGGATATTCTTCAGTAAAAACGGCCGGAAATTGTTCTTTGGGACTGCTCCGATCCCTGCAGCTAAGGATACTAACCTTGTTGAGTTTGAAGTTGCAAAAGTCGATGTATGGAACTATAAGGATGATTACCTGCAGACGATGCAGCTGAGAAACGTCGACCGTGAGTTGAAGCGAAGTTATCTGGCGGTAGTCTACCCCAAGAATGCAGGAGAAGTAATTCAGCTGGCGGATGAACAATTGTCGGATCTTGATCTGGCTGAAGATGGCAACGGCGAATTCGCATTGGGAACCACTGATTTCGGCAACCGGATCGAAATGCAATGGACAGGGTCAACCTTCCGCGACCTTTACCTGGTTTCGACAATTGATGGCAGTCGCAAAAAGATCACTTCAAAGGTGAGAGGAACATCAAGCTTATCTCCAAAAGGTAATTATGTTGCCTGGTATGACCGTACAGACAAGAACTGGTATGCATACAACGTAAAGACCGGCAAACAACAGCAGCTTACCAAAGGCCTTGATATTAAGTTTTACAATGAGCTGAACGATGTACCGGACGATCCTTCTCCTTATGGCGTAGCCGGATGGACCGAAGGCGATAAGGAAGTGCTTATTTATGACCGCTACGATATCTGGAGTTTTGATCCGGAAGGCGGAGCACCTAAAAATATAACGAACGGGGTCGGACGTAAAGAGCAGATCACTTTCCGTTACCAGGATTTTGCTGCACAAAGAAGCCGTTTCGGAAACGATGAGCCCATCAGCATTAAGAAACCGCTGTGGCTGGAGGCGTTCAACAACGTAACGAAGGAAAACGGGTGGTACAGAAAAAACCTGACCAATGCTAAGGATCCCGAGTTGGTGGTGATGGCTGAGCGGTCTTTCTCTCGTCCGGCTATTGCTAAAAACGACGGTAACTTTATTTACACAAAATCAAGTTACGAGCTGTCGCCTGATCTTTATGTTTCATCTGACTTTAAAAAGGAAACTAAGCTCAGCGCCATAAACCCACAGCAGGAAAACTACAACTGGGGAACTGCTGAACTGGTAAAGTGGACAACACCGAAAGGCTATAAATCTGAAGGGATATTATACAAACCGGAAGATTTCGATCCGGCAAAGAAATACCCGATGGTAGTTTATTTTTATGAGAAGCTTTCGGATGGCTTATATAACTACATCGCTCCTGCCCCTACTCCATCACGTCTGAATATCTCTTATTTTGTGAGCAATGGCTATCTGGTTTTCGCGCCTGATATCAGCTATGAGATCGGCTATCCCGGTAAGTCGGCTGAAGAGTTCATCAATTCCGGAGTGGAAGAGCTCAAGAAAAATGCCTGGGTTGACGGAAGCAAGATCGGCATTCAGGGACAAAGCTGGGGCGGGTATCAGGTGGCGCATCTGATCACGCGCACCAATATGTATGCCGCTGCATGGGCCGGCGCTCCAGTCGTCAATATGACCTCTGCATACGGGGGCATTCGTTGGGAAAGCGGCATGAACCGCCAGTTCCAGTATGAAAGAACCCAAAGCCGCATCGGGGCCACGTTATGGGAAAAACCGGAATTGTACATCGAGAACTCTCCCCTGTTCCATTTCCCGAAAGTGAATACGCCGGTAGTCGTTATGGCCAATGATGCAGACGGAGCAGTGCCATGGTATCAGGGTATCGAAATGTTCACCGCTTTACGCAGGCTGAATAAGCCGGTTTGGATGCTGAACTATAATAACGAGGCGCACAACCTTATCCACCGTCAGAACCGTAAAGATATCCAGATCCGGGAACAACAGTTTTTTGATCATTATTTGAAAGGAAAGCCGGCTCCGGCCTGGATGCACAAAGGCGTGCCCGCAACTGAAAAAGGCCGTAACTGGGGTTTCGAGATCGTCGAACCGTCAACGGCTGCACAGTAGAGAGCGGAAATAACGATGTCTATGCTATAAAGAAAAGAGGTGTTTACTGAAGTCGACACCTCTTTTCTTTTACGATTAACTTCGGTCCTCAGACATCAACCTTCGGACATCAGCCTTTAGACATCAGCTGCCGGATCCGACTCAAGACCCAGGACTTACGACTTAAAATTTACGACTTAAGACTCAAGACTTAGTACTCCCGAGCCTTATCCTTCTTCATTTTATTCTTATCCTTCATCATTTTTCCCTTCATACCCATATCTTTTTTGATCTCCACCACTACGAGCTTAACTTCAGTAGAGCCGGTGTTTTCAGTTGAGTGGGATTCGGCCGGCATATCCATTGCATCGCCTTCTTTAATGGTCACAGCTTCACTTTTTCCATCCTTTGTCAGGGTAAGCGTTCCGCCGGATAATGCGTATACCACATGGCGCGGATGTGAATGAACTGCAACCTTTTGTCCGGGCGGGATAATCACTTCATAAACACGCACGTGATCATCATCTACCAGTATTTTGTGATTACCGGGATTCAGCTTAACGGGATCCTGTGCCCGGACCTGTTTTGAAAAGAACATCAGACCGCTCAAAAGCATAAGGCATAACATACCTCTTTGAAACTTTTTCATATATACCTCCTATTTAAAGTCTTTCATTGAAAGGTTTAGGATGATATACCGGTATACCGGGTCAATTAAAAATATACCTCAATCCGAACTGACCCTGCCAGCGGGACCCGAGGTCAGAAATATTATAACCAACCGGGTTACTCCGGTTAAAAGTAAAGCCGGTTCCCGATACTGTGATCAACTCCACGGCATTATTACTTACGGAATAAGCTCTGCCCCAATCCTCGTTGATCAGATTGCCAACGTTAAAAATATCGAAGGTCAGCTGCAGCGTATTTCGGGTTCCTCTCACTACCACACCAAGGTCCTGTGCTATTCTAAGATCAAACTGATGTTCCCAGGGTGTTCTTGCACCGTTTCTTTCGACATACCGACCACGGCGCGACCGCAGATAGTCGTCATTTTCAATAAATGCATTCAGACTTTCCCATTGCTGTGCCGGAGTTCGGGGATTGGCACCACCGATGGGCAGCAGATTGATCTCACTGGCTGATGCCGGAACGTACAGCAGATCATTGGCAAACCGGCGGTCACCATTCAGGTCGCCCGAATACAGATAAGTGAACGGAAAGCCTGAGCGTCCGGAGTAGAATAACGAGATACCGGTAGCAAACGCATCGTCCTTACCGTAAGCGATCCTGTATCCCAGGCTTCCGACGATCCGGTGACGAATATCATAGTTCGAATATGCCAGGGGCGGATCGTTGGGATTATTTACGATCTGAACAAACTCCCAGTTTGATAAGGCGGTGCTGCTGGTACCTGAGTTGACATCCTTTGACATGCCATTAGTATACGCAACCATCGCATTTATTCCAAAATCGAAATTCTTCTGAAACTGGGCGGTGAGGCTGTAAGTATATCCCTCATTCGTATTGTCGAGCTGGATAACGTTTGTGAAAGCTGTGTTAACAACGCCCGCCGGTGAGCCGGCGGCATAAAGCGGCCTAAGGTCGGCACCGTTTGAAAAAGCCGGATTGATCGTTGCGACAGAAGGCAGAAGATTGATGTCCCGGTAAACGATGTTATTTATGGTTTTAGAATATATACCCTCGAGGGTTGCGATAATGCCAAAAGGAAGACGGAAATCTCCCGCCAGGTTAAACCGGGCTACTTGTGGGATCTTAAAGTCGTCATCGGCGACATTGATCTCGGCGGTAGTGCCGGCACCACCCACATTCTGCTGTTGGCTCACATCCGGTTCGAAGCCTGCGCCGCCATTGATGGCAGCACCGCTCACGTCGATCGTGTTAAACAATAATCCGTTATTGGAGAACTGGTTCGATAACCAGACGAAAGGTACGCGGCCCGTGAAGATGCCCGCACCACCCCGGATCTGGATGGACCGGTCGCCAACAACATCATAGTTGAATCCTAGTCGCGGTGCAAACAAAAGCTGTCCGCTTGGTGAATTATCCGTACGCACGCCGGGAAACGAGGCTTCCACTGCAGGATTTTGCAACGGTTCATCAGGAATAACGGGCATGTCAACACGCAAACCAAGGGTGATTTTCAAACGGTCTATCAGATCGAACTCGTCCTGCGCATAAAGCGACAGCTGGGCGGCATTGAATTCCGCATCGGGGCGCGGATTCCCGGGAATTGCAGAATAGGTAACACGTGCACGCGAAGGATTATTGGCCAGGTAGTTGGCGAGGCTGGAAAAATCCCAGCGACCGTTCAGGTTGTTGATAAACAGGTTTCTGAATTTGAAGAACTCGTTATGGGTACCAAAAGTAAAGGTATGGTTGCCGTTGTACCATTTGAAGTTATTAGTAAACTCAAAAAGGTCCTGATCAAGCTCATTGGCAACGGAACTCCTCTCGGAGCCGAAGAATACCGCGTTTCCTGACTGGTCCACATTATTGATCTGAACCTGCGGAAATAGTGCGCCGGCCGTTTCCCGGTTGTCCCTGATACGCGAATAGCCCAAAATCAGGTTATTCGAAAAACGGGAGGAAAAATTACTCCTTAATTCAATAACGGATATGTTCTGTTCATTATTGAACTGATAGGCGTTATTTCCGAACCGAAAAGTACTTCCGGTTCGACTGATATTATCGTCAAAAGCGTTGATATAATTATGCCGGACGGTAAGCTGATGCCTGTCATTGATATTCCAGTCAAGCTTAGCAAAAACCTTCTCATTTTCGGTTTGGGCATCGATCGGTCCGAAGCTTCCAACATCATAGCCGTAGGTTTGCAAGGTATAATCCCTGATCAGTTGCGCGGTTGCAACAGTGGTAGGAGCTCCCGGATCGCCGGCGTTAAAAGAAATAGGTGCTTCCCTCCTGCCGATCTCCGCGTTGACAAAGAAGAAAAGCTTGTTTTGCAGGATGGGGCCTCCCAGGCGGAAACCATATTGATTGTCCGTAAACGATGGATAGGAAGCACCGCTCAATGGATTATCTCCAACGATATCCTCGGTTCGACCGAAGTAATAAACCGAGCCCTGGAACTTATTCGTACCGGACCGGGTTACCGCATTTATTCCGCCACCGGTAAAGTTCCCCTGTGTTACGTCGTACGGTGCCAGCACCACCTGTATTTCCTGAATAGCGTCAAGTGAAACCGGCTGGGTACTTGCCTGTCCCCCGGGTGTGCCGGATCCGGCCAGTCCAAAAACATCGTTGTTAACAGCTCCGTCAATAGTGATATTATTAAACCGGTTATTGGCACCGCCAAAGGAATTAGTACCGGTCGCCTGAGGTGTTAACCGGGTAAAATCCTGCAGGCTCCTGCTGATGGTTGGGAGATTCTCCAGCTGTTCGCGGCTCACATTGGTTGCCGCGCCGGTGCGTTCGCGGTTGAGGATCGGATCAACGGTGCCCGATATAACGACCTCGCTTAGCTGAGTGCCTGTTTGCGACAAAGTAACATTGAGGACATAAGGTTCTCCGAGTTGCAGGGTAATATCGTTATAGCGCCTGGGCTGATAGCCAACGTAGGTTACTTCGACCGAGTAAGGTCCTCCCACCCGCATGTTTGGAATGGTAAAATTACCGTCGTTCCCTGTGGAAGCGCCATATACTGTTCCAGTTGGCGTATGTGTTGCCTTTACCGTGGCGCCAATCAATGTTTCATTGGCATCCCGTACTGTCCCTGTCAGTGTACTTGTTGTTACCTGCGCATGCAATCCCGACATCGCCCACAACACAACCAGCGTAGATAGTAGTAAATTCTTCATGATCCTGGTACCGATTTTTCATAGTTATAATGCTCATTTTATATAACAATGTGAAAAAAATAAGTTTGCGAACCGGATATTAAATTATTGGCACGAAAAAACCCCACCCTGAA
>DASWXL010000171.1:0-20606 GCA_036405495.1 Sphingobacteriaceae bacterium
TGTGACTTTCATCCGGATCCCGGTCTGGGTATTCTTCCACCGGTTCATTCATATTTGTCAGACTCAAATCTTCCAATGCAGGGTTTTCTTCAAGTTCTTCTTTTATCCGTGTGTCAAGTGATACGGTCGGAACCTGTAAAAGCTTAATAAACTGGATTTGTTGTGGTGATAGTTTCTGAAGTAGCTTTTGCTGAAGGTTTTGTTTTAGCATGGTTATGACGTCTCAAAGCAAAAATACATTAATTATGAAGGCAAAAAAGCCTAACTGTGATTTTTTAAACTCATGGTATGTATGGAAACGAAAATTTTTTTATCTTGTTTAATGACTTGTTAACTTATTAAAATTGTGGGTTTAATAAAAGAATTTAAAGAGTTTGCGGTAAAAGGGAATGTGATCGATCTGGCAGTTGGGGTTATCATCGGTGCGTCTTTTGGTAAAATTGTGACGTCATTGGTTGACGACATAATCATGCCTCCGATAGGTTACGTGATGAACGGAATAGACTTCTCGAACAAAAAAATACTGTTGCGAGCCGCTGATGAAGGTAATAAGGTTGCCGAGGTTTCTATCAGGTACGGTAATTTTATAAATGTTCTGATCCAGTTTCTGATCGTGGCCTTTTGTGTTTTTCTGTTGGTGAAGGTGATCAATTCCATTCGGCGCAAAGAGCAGGCTGCACCGACAACTCCGCCGGCGCCTACAAGGGAAGAAGCGTTATTGACTGATATCCGGGATATCCTCAAGAATCAGGGCCGCTGATCTGCCGGAGGTGTTAAATAAATTGAATCCGGTATTGCATTTTAAGGGAAACAGTCCTATATTTGCACTCTTGTTTTTTAGAGCTACAAATAAACGTCATGAAAAGAACATTCCAGCCTTCTCAGAGAAAAAGAAGAAATAAGCACGGGTTCAGGGAGCGCATGAGCACCGCAAACGGAAGAAGGGTATTAGCTGCAAGAAGAGCTAAGGGCAGAAAGAGATTATCAGTATCAGACGAGCGTCGTCACAAAGCATAATTTGATTGCAAATCCGTAGCTGCTACGGATGATGCAGATCAGAAGTCTGTTCTTGCATAGGGCAATCATAAATGTACACTTTTAAAAAGGAAGAACGATTATGTAGTAAGAAGCTTTTGGAAAAGCTTTTTCATAATGGTTCTTCTTTTCTTTTATATCCATTCCGCATCAGTTGGCTTATTGCCGATGAGATCCCGGATAATGTTCCTGCGCAAGTAGTAATCAGCGTTTCAAAACGCAGGTTCAAACGGGCGGTTGACCGGAACACGTTGAAACGCCGCATGCGGGAAATCTACCGCCTCAACAAAACTGAACTTGTTTATTCTTATCTGGAAAAGCCCATATTGCTGTCAATAAGTTATGTCGGTAATGAAGTGGCTGATTTTCCGTTCATGGAGAAAAAACTAAAGCAAGCCTTATTTAAGCTAAAGAATCAATATATGGAGCGGTATGCTGATCAAGTGGATTAAATTCATCTTTTCAGGCCTTTTTTTATTTCTGATAAAACTTTATCAATACCTGTTATCTCCTTTGCTCGGGGCTTCATGCCGCTATACGCCAACATGTTCAGAATATGGCGTACAAGCGATCAGGAAGCATGG
Source organism: Sphingobacteriaceae bacterium (assembly GCA_036405495.1). GTDB lineage: Bacteria > Bacteroidota > Bacteroidia > Sphingobacteriales > Sphingobacteriaceae > DASWTL01. The sequence continues at coordinate 1,620 of DASWXL010000171.1, forward strand.
TCCCTTCAAGGGCGGGTGGCTGACCCTGAAACGTATAGCTCGTTGTAACCCATGGGGCGGACATGGTCATGATCCGGTACCTTAATATGGCTTCTTTTTTTACCTTTGCCTGCCAATGGATATCATTACTATAATTCTGTTATTCCTTGGCGGCTGTGTTGGTGGACTACTAGCCGGCCTCCTTGGCGTTGGGGGGGGATTGGTCTTCGTTATCATTTTTACCAATTATCTGGCATCGTCAGGAGCGCCAGATATCACATTTGCGCATCTTATCGTTTCGAACTCCATGTTTGCTATATTTTTTGCAGGCATTTCAGGAAGCGTTAAGCATTATATCAACGGTAATTTCTCATGGAGACCGGTGCTGGTAACCGGCTCTTCCGCAGCTCTATTCTCGATTTTGACAACTGTTCTGATCAATACAGGTAACTGGTACAGTAAAGAGCTTTTTGCGTTTATTTTTATACTCCTGGCGGGTTATATGGCGTATCGTATTTTGTTTATGAAGGAGGCAGATACCGTTGAAAAGGGATCGGAGGAGTTCTCTGTTCAGAAATTCCTGTTGATCGGAAGCCTTGGCGGAATCTTAGCCGCTGTGTCGGGAGTGGGCGGAGGAATAATTATGGTTCCGATGCTTACTAAAATGCTTAAAATTAATATTAAAAAGGCTACCGCAATATCGTTAGGGGTCATCACGATCATGTCGCTTGTGATATCGGCATATTCTTTTTTTGCGAGCGCTGAAGCTATTGACCTTCCGCATACTTACGGCCTGATTATCCTGCCGATGGCTCTCCCTGTAGTTTTGGGATGCGTAGTATGCTCTCCGTATGGCGTGATGCTTGCCCGAAGAATTCCTGCAAAAACAATTCAGGCAATTTTCGCGGTGTTTCTGTTGATTGTTGTTTCCGATATGATCTATAACTTATGGCTTTAATTCTTCAGATAGAGACTGCAACTACGGCTTGCTCAGTGGCGTTATCTAAAGACGGCCAGACAGTCAGCTATTGCGAAAGGAATGCACCCAATATTCATGCTAGCCAGCTAACATTGTTCATTGAAGATGTATTGAAGCAGGTTTCCGTCACTTTTTCAGATCTGGATGCTGTTGCTGTAAGTAAAGGTCCCGGCTCTTATACCGGACTGCGGATCGGCGTTTCAACCGCGAAGGGCCTGTGTTATGCTTTGGATATTCCGTTGATTGGCGTTGATACATTGGAAGCTATGGCTGCCGGTTTCCGTTCGTCCGGGCAATGGCCGACCGGTCCGCAACTGCTATGTCCGATGATCGATGCACGCAGAATGGAGGTGTACATGGAGGTTTTTGATGCCGATCTGACATCGGTGCAGCCGGTTCAGGCAGTGATATTAACTGAAGCAACATTTGATCAGTACGGAGAGGTTGTCCTTTTTGGGGACGGTGCTAAAAAGTGTAAGGCGCTTTATGCTCAGAAAGCGCACGTTCACATAGTTGATTTTGAGAATTCAGCGAGACACTTATCAGAACCGTGCCATAAAAAGTTTATGAAGCGGCAATTCGAAAATGTCGCGTATTTCGAGCCATTTTATCTCAAAGAATTTGTGGCAGGTAAACCTAAAGCATAGCTGTCAGTTCTCTTTTTTCTTTGCCTTTCCGAGTTTCGAAAAAAATCGCCTGAAAAAACCGCTGTTTACGTGTCGCGTGTTATCGATTCCCGGTATTGATCTGGCATTTAAAGGATGTTCCATGGATGGTCCAAACTTCAATCCCATGCCGATATAAAAAGAAGCGCCAGTATAGTTTTTGCCGATTGTTGAAGTTCCGTTAATTATGTTTTTGGCGCTGTAATAGGTTTGAAGAATTTGATCCGAGCCGCCGAACAACTCAAAATTAGCCGTCCTGTACATAACCTGTCCGCCGATCTGAAAAAGTCCGGTAAGGTTATAACCGGTAGATGCGGATAACATCAGGTTGTTGAATTTGAAGTTGTTGATCAAAGCCATGTTTCCGCCCGGATAAAAGAGATTTTTTGAGAGTATCAGATTTGGCTGGTAACGGTTTAGATCCTTATTGATCAAAATTTCTGCTTTGGCGTCAGTAGGTGTGGTCAAAGCGCCTTTCGATCCCTGACGGGTAACAAAATCGGAAAGCTCTTCACCTAGGCGGGTCCGCGTAGAGCCGGATGCGGTATTTTCGACGGAGAATGTGCCGCTAAACGGATAAGTATACGATGATTTGTTCCATCGTATTAAACCAACGTCTTTCAGAGTGCCGATGACGAACCATCCATGCGGGAATTTATAGTTGGTGCTCGCACTGAAAGAAAGTCCCGGGTTTTTAAAGAGGGGCAGAACAGCGTTTTTGTCGAGGCTGTTCAATGGAATACTAGAGCGGTATTCTCCCTGGATATCCACATGAAACTGGTCGTTGACCTCATCGTAGCTAAAGGAGGATCTGTCTATTTCAACGTTGTGATGTGCGATGCCGCTTAAGAGGCTGAGTTTTACCCCGATGCCCAACCGCTTATTGTAATCTTCGCGATAGGTTAAACTGAACTGGTGATAGGCATGGCTGGTACCCTTATTGTTGAAAATGTTGTTATAGAAAGCATTTCCAAAGCGTTCGGGGTCATCGAAGATTGCAAACGTCTCGTTTGTTGCGCTCAATCTGGAGTATTGGCGCAGTTGCCAGGAAAAGCCCAGTTCTTTATTGAAGTTCACATCCTTGAACAGTTTAAACATGATCAGATACGCGTTGCTGTTCAACACGAGCGTGTTCTTCCCGTTAACTCCAAGCGGGAGGTTTCCATTGATTCTTCCCCTAAACGCGAGGTCTTTGAATGAGGTCTGCGCCGGGCCTTTAAAGACAGCGTAGGCGCTAACGGTAGGGATAAAAAAATTGAAAGCAAACTTTCGGCTGCTGTCTACCTGAAACGCCTTCTGTGAAGGATTTTCAAATGCATCGAATAATGTTCTGCTGTTGTACAAGGCGTACTGTTGAGCGACAGCAAGTCTTGCCAGTGCTAACAGAATAATTACCGATACTATTTTTTTCATGTCACTCATTAACAGATGAACATATCTTTATTGTTGTAATTGCTGGTTTATGCTCGTGTCAGTGAACAGGCTATCGGCTGAAAAATCTGATACGTCTTCTTGTTTGTATCCGATATACAGGTTTGTAAAGAAATGGTCTTTATCGCTGCTCAGCTTATAGGACAGGCCGTAAAAGTTGCGAAGCCCCTGTTTACCGGCGAATCTGCTTGCATATGCCGGCCTTAAATGACTCTTCGTAATGCTTCTTGAATTGCCGTTATGGATAAACAGCGAGATAGTGGCCTCATCAGGGAGCAATTGCTCGAAGGTCGTATATCTGAGTGTCTTATACAGAAAATTCTCTTTATGGTAGTCTTTTTGATAGTTTCTTAACGCCGCGGCCGAATTTGCAAACACAAGGTAATTGTCTGCTATCAGGAAGTAGGGCCGTTTAAAGGCTTTGAAAGCATCGCCGAAATAATAGTAAAGGATATTTGAATACCGAAGGCGGCGGAATTCATGGGAGACCGCTTCGCTTAACGGTTCCAAAAGAAATTGAAGTTTTCTTCCATCTTTCAGTTTGACAGCGCCGTATCGCTCATGGTTTGCGGTTTGAAAGACGATAAATTCATTAGCCCACAATGCTTTAATGTCGCGCTCCGGGTTGATGCCGGTCTGTTTACTCACCGTTGCAATTTGTTCGGTCAGTACTTTGAGTTCTTTTCGGCTGTTGAATAACTCCCGCAGGTCACTTTCAAATCGTCTGTGATCGGATAAGTTGAACTGGACGAAATTCGCAGTTGAAAGCGGGATGATACGTTGAAGGGTGGTCTTAGTGGATTTTTGTGGTAAAAATAGTCGAAAGTAGCTGGTGGTGTTCGTGTCTAAGTCAGTAATACCATTAAACATGATGGCGTCACTGTTAAAATTCATATTCAGCGCCGAATAGCCGACCATGTTATTAAGAAATGTATAATTTCCGTCCATTTCTTTCCGGTAGAACTTTTCGATAAATGGTAGCAGCCGCTTGTGATCGATATACAGGTTAAGAAGTGCATTTTCGCTTCGGGCGGTAGTGTTGCTGATCAGGGTCACGAACTCTCTGCTAATCTTGATACCATCGCGCCCGGTCGATCTTTCCAGCAGTGCCTTTGAAAAACTTCCGGTAGCCAGGTCGCCGTCAATAAAAAGATAGAATGGATCAGGAATGCTATCAAGGCTAACTTGATAGTACTGCCCTGTTGCAGACGCTTTGATGCTGATTGCATGACCTTCAAGGTCCTTTTGGGAAAGGGGCTTGGTCAATCGTGCAAGCCACAAAAATTGAACGCTTTTTTTTTCGTGATGAAAGGATAAGTAAATCTTTTGCTGATCAAGAAAGCTCGCTAACTGCGCGTTCGCATGAAACTTATTTCGTAGTTGTTCGAGCCGGGCCTGGTTGTTCTGGCCAACGATCTCTGCAAAAAGTTTATAATCTTTAAATATTTCATAAAAGGTTTTGTCGCTTGTAAATTCCAATACCATGCCGGCATCCGAAGGAATGCGGGCTACTACCTTTTCATTCTTATTATTTTCAAGTGAAAGATTGGAAAAATAGAAATACGCAATAGAAACGGTAGCAACAAGTAATAAAATTGTGAGGATTATAATTTTCTTCATCAGTACATTTGTACAGGGAATTTTTACGGCCCTTGGGATCAAATAGTTTACTAAATTAGCCACACCTATCTAAATGAACAAAAGAATTATCCGCACAGCCGCGATATTTGGAATGCTTGCTGTAGCGATGGGTGCTTTCGGAGCGCACGCGCTAAAAGCTCGCCTAAGCCCTGAAGCGCTTGGACTTTGGAAAACCGCAGTGGAGTATCATTTTTACCATACGCTTGCACTTTTGTTGTTGGCCGCGTTTTTTAAATTGAAGGGGCGCCTCATCAATGCAGCTTCTTATGGCTTTACTTTTGGTATCATCTTTTTTTCGGGATCGCTTTATCTTCTTGCACTGCGAGAGGTTTTCAATGCCGATTATGGGTCAATCCTTGGGCCGGTTACTCCCTTTGGCGGTTTACTGTTTATTGCAGGATGGTTTTGTTTGCTGCTAGCTGCACTTAAGAATAAAAATGCTTGAGTTTAATGAAGTTGATCCACAAGAGCGCAAAACGTTATTTGTCGACGTAATTCTCCCGCTGGCTATTTCAAAGACCTATACCTATCGGGTGCCATTCCAATTTAATCCGGTGGTAGAGGCCGGAAAAAGGGTAGTGGTACAGTTCGGCAAAAGCAAGATTTATACGGCAATTATTTATCGGGTCAGTGACACCGCTCCCGGTTACGAAGCAAAATATTTGCTGGATGTTCTCGATGACCATCCTGTTGTAACTTCGGGGCAGCTCACGCTATGGGACTGGATAAGTGAGTATTATTTGTGTTATCCGGGTGAGGTAATGCAGGCCGCCCTTCCTTCCGCTCTGAAACTGGCCAGCGAGACTAAAATATCGCTAGCCGATCGTTCCGAACTTGAAAAGACATTACTGACTGATAAAGAATATTTAATTGTCGACGCCCTCGAACTGCATGCCGAATTGAAGGTGAGTGATATCGCCAAACTGCTTGGTCAGAAAACCGTATTCCCGATATTGAGATCGTTATTGGAAAAAGGCGTTATCAATATTTCTGAAGAGATCCAGGAGAAGTATAAGCCGCGGACAAAGGCATTCATTCAGTTAAACCCGGATTATGACGATCAACGGAGCCTGAAGGAGTTATTCAGTATCCTGGAGAAGGCACCTAAACAACTTGACGCATTGCTGGCTTACCTCAAACTGATCAAGCAGGTAAATGCAGTAAGTAAGAACCAGCTTATTGAAGAAAGCAATTGCGGTGCCTCTGCAATGAAAGCCTTGTTAGAAAAAAGGATTTTTATCCAGGAGTACCGGTCGGTAAGCAGGCTTGTCGCCGGAGATTATGACCTCGAGACCTTTACGTTGAACCAAGTACAGGAAGCGGCCCTTCGGCAAATTGAAACAAGCTTTACAGAAAAGGATGTGGTGCTTTTGCATGGAGTTACTTCGTCCGGGAAGACGCAGATCTACGTAAGACTGATCGAAAAGCTGCTGTCCGGAGATAAGCAGGTGCTTTATCTTTTGCCCGAAATCGCACTTACTACCCAGGTTATCGAACGTTTACGGAAGTACTTCGGAAATAAGATCGGCGTTTATCATTCTAAGTTCAACGACAATGAACGGGCTGAAGTGTGGCAAAAGGTTTTGAAAGGCGAATACCAGATCATTTTAGGCGCCAGATCGTCAGTCTTTCTTCCCTTTACCGATCTGGGGCTTATCATTGTAGACGAGGAACATGAAACCTCGTATAAACAGTTTGATCCCGCGCCGCGCTACCACGCCCGCGATACCGCCATTTATCTGGCAGGATTATTCAAAGCAAAAGTTCTGCTGGGCTCGGCCACTCCAAGCCTGGAAAGCTACTACAATGCCAGGATCAAAAAGTATGGCTTGGTAGAGTTAAAGGAGCGGTTCGGCGGTGTTTTACTCCCTCAGGTCGAAGTGGTCAGTATTGCGCAGGAGGTTAAAAATAAAACGATTCAATCACACTTTACAAGTGTTCTTATAAAGGAAATAGAAGCTGCTATCGGCCGAAATGAACAGGTGATCCTGTTCCAGAACCGGCGTGGCTACACTCCCTTCCTTCTATGCGGAACTTGCGGATTTTCTCCGAAATGCGTGAATTGCGATGTCAGTCTCACCTTTCATAAAAGCACAGGCCGGCTGCATTGCCATTATTGTGGATACAAACAGGAAGTACTTCAGGAATGTCCTGCGTGCGGATCGACCAAAATTGAACAAAAGGGATTCGGAACCGAGAGGATCGAGGATGAATTGAAACTTATTTTTCCTGATATACGAGTTGCCAGGATGGACCTGGATTCTACGCGGGCTAAGTATAGCTTCCAGCATCTGCTTAACGAGTTTGAAGAAGGCCGTATCGATGTGATGGTGGGAACCCAAATGGTGGCAAAGGGTTTAGACTTTAGCAACGTTACCACTATTGGAATCATCAGTGCAGACAGTTTGTTGAACTATCCGGATTTTCGCGCTTTTGAAAGAAGTTACCAGCTTCTCGCACAGGTTTCGGGACGTGCAGGCCGAAGAGATAAGCAGGGGAAAGTTATCATTCAGGCTTATGATACCAACCATCGTGTGCTGAGTCAGACGATCCGGAACGATTATCATGAGTTATTTCTTACTGAGATCACGGAACGGAAGAACTTTCATTATCCGCCGCTGTACCGGTTAATTAACCTTGAAATAAAGCACAAGGACAATGTGAAACTCTATGGCATTGCCCATCGGCTCGCCGATATTTTGAAACAGCAATTAGGCGACCGGGTTCTCGGACCGGAGACACCGCTGATCAGTCGTGTTAGAAACTATTATATACAAACGATCATGATAAAGGCGGAAAAAGAAGGTGTTTCGGTAGTAAAGATCAAATCCGTTCTGCAAGCAATACTGAAGCGTTTTGAGGGGGATACGGCTAATAAGGGAACGTTCGTTCAGGTAGATGTGGACCCATTCTGATTACTAATAAGCATATTTTTTGCCGCTGGCATGTAACGCATTAAGACTTTCGCAGATCCTTTTTGTTCTTTTTTATTAATTCTGGCCTAACTTTGAAGTGAAATGGCATATAAATTTGTTGACAATTACCGTGAAAAAGGGGCCCGAAAGAAACTGGTTGAAGTACTGAAGGAAAAAGGCATTGAAGACCGGAATGTACTTGCGGCTATTGCAAAAGTGCCACGACATTTTTTCTTTGATGAAACGTTCTGGACACAGGCTTACAAGGACATCGCTTTTCCAATAGGGGAGGGGCAGACTATCTCTCAGCCATACACGGTTGCTTATCAGTCTCAATTACTCCATATTAAGCGCGGTGATAAGGTACTGGAAATTGGTACCGGATCAGGTTATCAAACCTGCATTCTCCTTGAAATGGGTGCAGCGGTGTTCACGATAGAGCGCCAGGAGAATCTTTTTGAGAGGGCAAGGCAATTTCTTGCCCAAATGAATTACCATCCGGAATTTTTTCTCGGCGACGGTTCGAAAGGAATCGCAGAACATGCGCCTTATGATAAGATCATTGTAACTGCAGGGGCGCCATTCGTTCCCGAAGTGCTGCTGAAGCAACTTAAGATCGGCGGCATCATGGTTATACCTGTTGGTGATGAAAAAAGTCAGAAGATGGTAACGGTACTTCGTGTAAACGAGAACGACTATGAGAAGATAGAATTGGATACCTTTCGATTTGTTCCTCTTGTCGGTGACCAGGCCTGGTAAGTGTTATCTCTTCATCGCCCGCTCCAACTCGATCTTGCTTTCGCGTTCTTTTATCGTATCACGTTTATCGTAAAGCTTTTTACCCTGAGCCAGTCCGATCTCAAGTTTGGCAAACCCGCGGTCACTGATAAAAATAGCTAACGGAATAATGGTGAAGCCCTTTTCTTCGCCCTTTTCACGAAGCTTTTTCAACTCCTTTTTGTTCAAAAGCAGTACGCGATCGCGTTTCGACTCATGATTGTAAAATGATCCGTGCGAATATTCTGCAACGTGCATGTTGCGCACGTAAAGCTGGTTGTCAATAAAGGTGCAAAAAGCGTCATTCAGATTAGCTTTCCCCTCGCGTATTGACTTTATTTCAGTTCCAAGAAGTTTTATACCTGCGGTATACTTTTCGAGTATCTGATATTCGAAATAGGCTTTTTTATTTCTGATGTTTAGATCGCTTCCCACAGCGCTAATATCCGAAAGAAAATGGTAGAAATGAAGTTGCGGTTATTTTAACCGCGTTGTGATCTCCGCAAACAATTTTAATGTTAGGTTGATTGTAAAATTATATTTAGATTTGTCTAAAAATATATTTTTATAAGCCTAATCGTGATGATAAGATTTCTTTTTACACTAATGTTCGCGATCATATTGGCATCGGCCGGCAGTAGCTTCTCGCAGTCTTTAAGTATATCAGGTCGTGTAAGTACGGACGAGGGGCCTTTGGAGTTCGCAAGCGTTGTCCTGGGTATTAATGCGGTGGCCGTGAAGACTGACAGTACAGGACTCTACTTATTTTCCGGAATTCTACCGGGTGTCTATACTTTAAAAGCATCAGCTGTCGGTTATCTGCCTCTGATGAAAGAAGTCGTCCTAACTGATAGTCTGGATACGGTGGTTGATTTTTACCTGGAGAAACATAAGCGGTCGTTGAATGAGGTTGTCGTTACCGGAACCATGAAGGAGGTTAGCCGGACTGAGAGTCCGGTTCCGGTGGAGGTTTACAGTCCGGCATTTTTTAAGAAAAATCCAACGCCTTCTGTCTTTGAGGCCTTGCAGAATGTTAACGGCGTGCGTCCACAGCTAAACTGTAACATTTGCAACACAGGCGATATTCATATTAACGGATTGGAAGGGCCATATACAATGATCCTCATCGACGGAATGCCTCTCGTTAGCGGCCTGTCGTCTGTTTACGGACTTTCCGGGATCCCGAATGCATTGATAGAACGAGTTGAGATCGTTAAGGGCCCTGCTTCGTCGCTATATGGTTCGGAAGCTGTCGGAGGGCTCATTAATATCATCACCCGCAAGCCGCAGGATGCACCTGTGTTCTCGGGTGATATTTTCACAACATCCTGGGAGGAGATCAACGCCGATATCGGGATTAAGTTGAATACGGGCAAGAATTCATCGGCGCTGACGGGGATCAATTACTTCAAGTACGGAAACCGGATCGATAACGACAACGACGATTTCACTGATGTTACCCAGGCTGACCGGATATCGGTTTTTCAAAAATGGAACTTCGGACGGAAAAGCCACCGTTTGTTTTCCATCGCCGGCCGTTTCAATTATGAAGATCGATGGGGAGGGGATATGGGATGGGACAAGTCATTTCGGGGCGGAACAATCCGTTATGGAGAAAGTATATACACGAACCGTTGGGAGTTTATCAGCAATTATCAGCTTCCATTCGGCGAGAATCTTATGTTAAGCTTTTCGTACAATGATCATGATCAAAATTCGATGTATGGAAGTACTGCCTATATCGCACGACAAAAAATAGCGTTCTCGCAGCTTTCATGGGATAAGAGGATCGGCAAACATGACTTGCTCGGCGGATCAGCGTTGCGGTATACTTTTTATAACGATAACACCCCTGCAACGATCACAGCAAATAAGGTTTGGTTGCCGGGAATTTTTGTACAGGATGAGATTTCGGTCAGTCCAAGGCACAAGGTGCTCTTAGGTCTCCGGTACGATTACAACTCGGCTCACGGAAGCATTCTTACGCCGCGGCTCGCCTACAAAATAGCATTCAATGATAATAATATCGTCCGGCTGAATGCCGGCACAGGCTTCCGTGTGGTGAGTTTGTTTACAGAGGAGCATGCTGCGCTTACCGGCTCCCGCGACGTGGTGATAACCGAACAGCTTGCGCCTGAACGCAGCTATAATGCTAATCTGAATTACATAAAAAAGGTACAGTTCAGCAGCGGAGGCTTAATAAATATCGATGCGTCTGCATGGTATACGCGCTTTGAAAACCAGATCCTGCCGGATTATTCAGATCCGGGAAAGATAATTTACAACAATCTGCAGGGATATGCTGTATCCCGCGGGATCAGCGCAAATGCAGATATAGTATTTGCGAACGGTTTGAAAGTTTTGGCAGGCGGCTCGTTGCTTGATGTTTTTTCTGTCGATGCGAATAAACGTAAGCATCGGCAACATCTGACTGAAAGGTGGACCGGTACATGGTCTGTTTCCTATGTTTTCCGCAACGTGAATCTGGGTATTGATTATACAGGCAATGTTTATGGTCCGATGCTGTTACCCCGGTTGGGCCCTGACGATCCGCGAAGTGGTGTCTCGCCGGTATGGAGCTTGCAAAATGTTCAGCTGACATATTCCCCGGGCAGCCGGCTCGAGGTATATGGGGGCGTTAAGAACCTCCTTAACTGGACACCCGGCCGCCACGAGCCATTCCTGATCGCCAGAAGCCATGATCCGTTCAATAAGCACGTACAGTATGATGTCCAGGGAAATGTTTTGAAAACACCGGAAAACCCATACGCGTTAACCTTTGATCCGGGCTTTATTTATGCACCCAATCAGGGAATGCGGGCATTCATTGGTTTTCGTGTAAATATAAAATAACAGTTATGTGTCGCTTTGCTCTCTGCTGCGTTATTTTATTGACAACCCATAAAGTATCAGCACAGGTCAAACCAGTGCATTTTGAACATATAAGCAACTTGCAAGCGAAGGAAAAAAGATTGGTGATGGTGATTGTTGAAGCTGACTGGTGTAAGTACTGCCATGCGTTAAAACAGCACATTATCCGTGACAAGGAGATTTCGGCAACGCTAAGTAAGTCGTTTTATGTGGCTTTTCTGAATGGCGAAGAAAAGAGGGACATTGTTTTTGCCGGACGGAAGTTCAAAGCTCAACCAAACGGAATACATCAACTTGCCGATCAGTTAGGCACCATAGAGGGCAAGGTCACCTATCCTTCACTTTGCTTTCTGAACGATAAGAACGAGATCATCTACCAGTATTCAGGTTATTTAAAACCAGCTTCCTTTCTGCGCTTATTGACTGTGCTGTCGAAGAAGTAACTACTATCTGATGATCAGTACGGGGATATTCACCTGATGACGGACCGCTTCAACAGTCGTTCCGAGTACGAGATCTTTTATGCCTTTATGGCCGTGCGCCCCCATTACCAACAGGTCTATTCCTTTTAGCCTTACTACTTCAGAAACAGCCTTTGGAACTGACCCGTAGCCAACCGATACTTCCACCTGGTAACCGAGGCCTTCAAGGTTTTGCTTGTATTTCTCCAGGCTTTTCATGTCGGTTTGTGTTTCCAGATCCATAGCCGCGCTGCCGAGGTATCTGGCGGCCGCAGTTTCAACAATATGGATCAGGTGGTATCGTCCGCTTTTGCCGCCCTGAATCAGTGCGTGCCGAATGGTATTGCGGTCATTTTCTGAGAAATCCACTGTGATGGCTATCCTGTTATAAACGATTGGTTTAATCTCATCAATCTGCAAAGCTTCGCCATGCGGTATTTGTTTTAATTTTTCTTTTGGTGCCTTCAGGAACGGAGCTATGAATACATACATCAGCAGCAGTCCGATTGCAATGGCAAGGGGGATAACGATCACGTAGATCCACCAGATGCCTTCCGATGACGAGGCAATCCAGCCCGATATTTCTTCGATCACCAGCTTCACGTTCAAGCCTACAATAATAAAGGCGCTGATCCAGGCCAGTACTTTAACCCACGGTTTAATGGCAAACTCTTTAAGTTTGGACTTGTCGGAAGTAAAGTGAATCAGCGGGATGATCGCGAAGCCTAATTGCAGACTCAGTACCACCTGGCTAAGGACCAGAAGCTCCCCTAACGAATCTTCCCCGAAATATATAATGGTAAAAAACGCCGGAATTATGGCCAGTAAACGTGTGAGTAAGCGCCGCACCCAGGGCTGGATGCGCAGGTTCAGATGGCCCTCCATAACGATCTGTCCGGCAAGCGTGCCTGTAATAGTGGAACTTTGTCCGGAAGCGATCAGGGCTATTGCAAACAGGGTCGGAGACAGCGATCCGAAGATGCCCTCCAACAACTTGTATGCGTCCTGGATCTCCGCGACATCAAATAGCTGGTTTTTGTAAAATGCGGTTGCAGCCAGGATCAGGATGGCAGCATTTACAAAAAATGCCAGATTCAAAGCTACCGCGGTATCGATCAGATTGTATTTCAGGGCATCTTTTAGGCCCCTGGTTGTACGTTCGATCTTTCGCGTTTGTACCAGCGATGAATGGAGGTATAAATTGTGGGGCATTACCGTTGCGCCTATGATGCCTATCGCAATATATAACGCATTACCGGAGAGCATTGACGGTTCAAAGCCCGACAATACCTCGCCGATCTCTGGTTCTACAATGAACATTTCGGCGAGAAAGGATACACCCACAATGAATACCATTGAAACGATGAACACCTCCATGATGCGCATCCCTTTGTTTAGCAGAAACAACAGTAAGAAGGTATCCAGAATGGTAATAGATATGCCCCAGATCAGCGGAAGCCCAAAAAGCAGATTTAAGCCGATGGCCATTCCGATGATCTCCGCTAAATCACATGCAATAATGGCTATTTGGGCTAAGGCATATAACGGATAATTAACCATGCGCGGGTAGGCATTTCTCGATGCCTGAGCAAGATCTAAACCCCGTACGATGCCCAGACGTGCACTTAAAGACTGCAGCAACACGGCGATCAGGTTCGACATAAGCAAAACCCAGATCAGTTTGTATCCGAACTGACTGCCACCCGCAATATCCGTTGCCCAGTTTCCCGGATCCATGTAGCCAACACTCACCAGGTATGCCGGGCCAATAAAAGCCAGTAGTTTACGCCATCCCGTACCATGTGAGGTCTTAACCGATGAATGAACTTCGCTTAGTGATTCGTTAGCCATTATAACAGGATTAATATGTTCTTAGCTACTTTACTGCTGATCGTGATTTCTTTTTCGTTTACCGTCAGGGATACAGAACCGTCGAACTCCAATGCATCATTTACGGTTATGATCTTACCCAGGGTAAGGCCGATTTTTTCGAGGTACTGTAAAAATGCTGTTGAGTGTTCACTGACGCCGGAAATTGTGCCTGACTGACCGACCTCCATTGCCGATAGCCTGATAAGTTCGGTTTTATGGAAGTTGCCGTTCTTATCCGGGATGGGATCGCCGTGCGGATCGACTTTTGGATTCCCGAGAAAATCGGAGAGGCGGTCGATGAGTTGTGCCGAGTTAATGTGTTCAAGTTCCTCCGCTATATCATGTACCTCGTCCCATTTGAAACCCAGCTTATCTACCAGAAAAACTTCCCACAGACGGTGCTTTCTGACAATATTGACGGCCGTCTGCCGTCCTTTGCCGGTAAGCGTTACACCCTGATACTTAACATAGTTGATAAGGCTTTTGTCGGCCAGTTTCTTAAGCATGTCGGTAACCGACGCCGCTTTTGTACTTGTTAGCTCTGCGATTCTGTTCGTCGCTACCGCGGTGTTTTCTTCGCCTCCTAAATGGTAAATGGCCTTTAGGTAGTTTTCCTCTGTAAATGAATTCATGATATATTTAAACAAATCTAACTAAAAATTTAGATTGGCCTAAAAATTAAGACTCTTTTTTGTTTGCATCAGGAAAATTAAATTTGGTGAATTAATATACTTTTGTGCCATGGCACTGGAACTGGATAAAATTGATCTTCAGATCTTAAAAAACCTCCAAGAAAATGGCAGGATAACGAACCTTCAGCTTTCTAATGTGGTCGGGTTGTCTCCCGCTCCGACACTGGAAAGAGTACGGAAGCTGGAGAATGCAGGTTATATCAAAAGTTACCATGCTCTTGTCGACGAAGAACTTTTAGGCCTGGGAATAAAAACGTTCATCCAGATACAGCTGGACTTCCATAAGAATAACACCATCCAGACCTTTTTGGACGAAGTAAAAGCAATCAGTGAGATCACCGAGTGTCATCACGTGACTGGCCAGTGTGATTTTCTGCTCAAGGTCTATGTGAAGGATATCAAAGCATATGAGCGGTTGATCATGGATAAGATCAGCAGGATCAGCGTGGTAAAAACCTTTCAGACGATGATGATCATGTCTACCAGTAAAAAAGAACCGATCGCTCCGCTAGAATATTAATCGATTTGCCAGTCCACCGGCGACTGGCGGCTTTTTTGCAGTATAGCGTTTACTTTAGAAAAGTGTTTGCATCCAAAAAAACCGTTGCGGGCGGAATAGGGAGAAGGGTGCGCCGCTTTCAAAATGTAATGTTTGGTTTCGTCTATTAAAGCAGCTTTGCTCTGCGCGAATTTCCCCCACAGAAGAAATATAATTCCGCGGCGCCGATTGGAGAGCTCTTCAATTGCTTTGTCTGTAAATGTTTCCCAGCCTTTCTTTTGATGTGACCCAGAGTCTTTCTCACGAACGGTCAGAATCGCATTGAGCAGAAATACCCCCTGATCCGCCCATTTAGTCAATTCGCCGTGTGAAGGCATTTTAAATTCATCAATATCGCTCTGTAGTTCCTTGAAAATATTTTTCAACGATGGCGGGAGAGCGATGCCTTTCTGAACAGAAAAGGATAGTCCGTGAGCCTGTCCTTTTCCTATGTAAGGGTCTTGCCCGATGATCACCACCTTAACTTGGTCGAACGGCGTGTGATTGAAAGCGTTAAAGACCAGGTTATCCGGGGGATAGATACGGTATCCGTTTTTCTTTTCTTTGCACAAAAAATCGCGAAGCGATTGCATGTATTCTCGTTCGAATTCATCAGCCAGAACCGCTTTCCATGATTCTTCTATTTCTAACGCCATATTGAGAGGTGTACTTGCTTTAACGGCTAAATAAACGGATATTTGCAGGCACTAAATTATAATTTACGAGACTACAAATGCCAAATTTTATAAGATTAATCATATCGTTTGCTTTATTGGGAGCGGCAGTTACTTTAATGGTTTTCAGCTATTGGGGATGGGGAGTTCTGTTGATCTTTCTGGCTTTGATCGTGATTGTGACTTTCTTTTTCAATGAGAATATGCTTATCGCTCAATACTATCTTCGGAAGGAAAATATGGAAAAAGCGGAGCAGTGGCTTGGAAAGATCACCAACTATGAAAAGCAGCTTATAAGAGCACAGCACGGATACTACAATTTGCTCATAGGATTGATCGAATCAAGAAAGGCTCCGATGCAATCCGAAAAATACTTCAAAAGAGCTCTTTCTTTAGGCATGACCATGGAACACAATGTCGCATTGGCGAAGTTAAGCCTTGCCGGAATTGCGATGTCAAAGCGCAACAAGCGCGAAGCACAGATGTACCTTCAGGAAGCTAAAAAAGCTGATAAGAACAAATTGCTTGCGGAGCAGATCAAGATGATGCAGGCTCAGATGGGCCAACTGGATAAGGTCCAGATGCGACACCGGCGATAGGAACTTCATGTGAAATTTACACCAAATACAAAAGGCCGTTAAAGTGTTTCTTTAACGGCCTTTACGTTTTCATTATGCTTTGTTAGCTGAACCACTCCATTACCTGTTCTTTTGCCGGCATGGAAATTTCCAGCTTCATTTTTTTTCGCATACCTCCCAGGTCGTTGAAAACTTTGTTAGGATTAGCTGCTTTAAGGTCGTCTACTGTATTAAAGCCCATTTTATTGATAACCGGTACCCATTCAACCGGAACGCCGATGGCAACGAAGTCTTCAACGGTCGCTGCTTTGACTTTCTTTTCAGGTCGCATCTGCGGGAAGAACAGAACTTCCTGGATAGTACTCTGATTGGTCATAAGCATTACGAGGCGATCGATCCCGATACCTAGTCCTGATGTTGGAGGCATCCCATATTCCAATGCGCGCAAGAAGTCCTCATCCATAGCCATCGCTTCCTCGTCGCCACGACCAGCAAGCAAAAGCTGTTCCTCAAAGCGTTCACGCTGATCGACCGGGTCATTCAGCTCTGAATATGCGTTTGCAATTTCTTTGCCTTTTACAAATAACTCGAACCGTTCAACCAGACCTTCCTTGCTCCGGTGCTTTTTAGCAAGCGGCGTCATTTCAATAGGGTAGTCCGTAATGTAAGTTGGCTGGATCAGATTCGCTTCAACCTTCTCGCCAAAGATCTCGTCAATAAGCTTGCCTCTTCCCATCGTGTCGTCAACTTCGATGTTCAGTTCTTTACAAAAGAGCCGAAGGGAATCTTCGTTCATTTCAGAAACGTCGACGCCTGTGAATTTTTGAATAGACTCGTACATTGACAATCGCTCATAAGGGCCTGCAAACTCGATCTCATCCTCGCCCACTTTTACTTTGGAAGATCCGTGTATTGCGATTGCTACCTTCTCCAGGCACTCTTCTACCATTCCCATCATCCAGATATAGTCTTTATATGCAACATAGATCTCCATAGATGTGAACTCAGGGTTATGGGTGCGGTCCATTCCTTCATTCCGGAACATTTTTCCGAATTCGTATACACCGTCAAAACCCGCAACAATCAACCGCTTCAGGTATAACTCGTTTGCAATTCGGAGGTACAGACCCATATCCAGCGTGTTATGATGAGTTTTGAACGGGCGGGCAGCTGCGCCTCCATGAACCGGCTGTAAAATAGGGGTCTCTACTTCCATCCAGCCCTGGTTGTCGAAAAAGTTGCGCATGGTGTTGATGACCTTCGACCTGTTAATAAAGATATTCTTGAACTCAGGATTCACGGTCAGGTCCACATAACGCTGCCGATAACGCAATTCAGGGTCAGTAAAGCCGTCATGAACGTTTCCATCTTCATCTCGTTTCACTACAGGCAGCGGTTTTAACGATTTTGAAAGGATCTTAAGTTCGGTTACGTGGATGGATATTTCCCCCGTTTGGGTGGTAAAGACGTATCCTTTTACGCCGATAAAATCGCCAATGTCGAGCAATTTTTTGAAAACGGTATTATAGAAGGTTTTATCCTCCGCAGGGCAAAGGTCATCGCGCTTCAGATAAGCCTGGATACGGCCGGTTGAGTCCTGAAGCTCCACGAATGAAGCACTGCCCATGATCCGCCGGCTCATGATGCGGCCAGCGAGACTGATATTCTTGTAGGAAGTCTTATCGCGCTCGTAGTTTTCTTTGATGTCTTGTGCGGTTACATTTATTTGAAAAGCTTCTGCCGGATAGGGGTCGATCCCCAAATTCCGAAGTTCTGCCATAGACTGGCGTCGCAATATCTCCTGTTCAGATAATCCTGTGATCATGTGCTGCTGTTGTTTTTAGATAAGTGAGGCACGACCGGAAAGGCGTGCCTCGAATTATGCAAAAATAGCTTTTTGCAGTTGAAATTTAATAGCATGCTAGTCCGTTTCTATCGGCTCATTATACATTTCATCAATAGCAGCTGCAAATTTCTTTTCTATTACTTTACGTTTCAGACTCAGTTTTGGAGTCATTTCGCCATTATCGATGCTAAACGGTACCCGTTTCAGCTTGAAGTTCCGGATCCGTTCGAACTTGGCCAGTTCATTTGATAGTCTTTTAATATCTTCCGAGATCCAGTCAAGTAATCTCTGGTCGTCGATGAATACTTCAGGCCGCTCAAAATACTCGTCATGCAGGCCAAACTCTTCCTGAACAGTTTCTCTTGAAGGGATAATAATAGCGGTAACGTATTCACGTTTGTCGCCGATGAGGAATATCTGCTCGATCCTGGAACTTTTCAGATACGTGTTTTCTACCGGGGTAGGGTAGATGTTCTTTCCGTATGCATTGACCAGCATATTTTTGATTCGGTCCGTGATCTGAAGGTTCCCTTTGTAAAAGCGCCCCACGTCACCCGTATGAAACCAGCCGTCCGGGTCGATCACCATGGCGGTTTCTTCCGGCTTGTTCCAATAACCCTTCATAACACAATGTCCGCGGACAACAATCTCACCTTCGTCACATTCAAACTCTTCGTCGAAACTGTTATGGGTCTGAGTGGTCACAAACTCTTTGGTTTCGACATCTTGAATGCCCACCTCTATGCCGGGAATAATTCTGCCGACGGTTCCATAAACCTGTCGGTGGTATTCCGTTACGGACATTACCGGCGACGTCTCCGTAAGTCCGAAACCCTCCAATATTTTAATGCCCAGATTACCAAAAAATTCGCCTACGTTTTTAGATAAGGCAGCTCCTCCCGATAACATGAATTTTAAGCGGCCGCCGGTTTTCTCTTTGATCTTGCTGAAAACCAGTTCGTCGGCGAGTTTCTGTTTAAGCCGTAATGACAGGCCTGGTGTGTTTCCCTGTTCACGGATCGTTCTGTACTGCTGACCAACTTCGAGAGCCCATAAAAAGATCTTAGC
>DASWXL010000172.1:0-10259 GCA_036405495.1 Sphingobacteriaceae bacterium
TTTTTTACCGACGGTTGTCTTACCGCATCCCATAAAACCGACCAGGAAGATCTTCAAAACACACCCTCCCGCCTCAGGATGATATAGTCGGTAACCGGCGGCTCAAGTCCTGCTTGGCGTAGCTCCGTTGCAATCTGGGCGCGGTGATAGGTGGAGTGGTTTATGACGTGGAAAAGAATATCACGTACCGAAGCCGAAAACGTATCTCCGGCAGTGTTGGTGTAGGTAATAATGGTATTCAGATTCCGGTCGCTGAAGATGCTCCAAAGCTTGATCATATTATTCTCGCTTATGCGGCTGAATTCGGACGGATCGAATACATGGTGAACAGCGTACTGCCTTTCCAGACCAAGAATCCGGTGCACCCAGATATGCTGGGCACTGAGAACATGGCTGAACAAAGCGATCGCTTTTTCCGGCGGAACGGACATGTTCATTGCAGTAATCACCCTCTTATCAGCCGCCTCCGTGTATTTGAGCAGGTCTTTAAGCATACTAATCGTTTTTTTGAAAATATTCCTTCTCCAACTCATCGTAGGTTGGCACCGTATGGAAATGCCATTTGTTGACGACTGTTCCGTCTTTCATCAACAACACACCCGGGTTGGAACGAACCATACTTTTAAGCGGAATGGCATCGGCATAGAACACCTCGGGAACCAACTTCAGCTGCTTCCTGAACGCTTCCGCATCTGACGCTGAATTTGCCGTGAGCAGAACCGTACGGATATTGTAGTTCTCCGCAGCGTTCATGGCAATAGCATTCAGGTTACCCACAGCCTGCCTATTAGCATCCTTTAAGTTATAAGCAACGATTACCAGATTGTAATACGGATTTTCAATGATCTCGGTTGTGTAATCCGTACCGTGAGCATCCATGATCTTCAGGTCACGGATCTTAACTTCATATCCTTTCTTTACCAGCTTACTCTCCGGCTCCCCTGTGATCTCCCAGTTCTCATCCTTCCAGATCTCCGTTTTCAAATATTCCTTATCCGTCATCTGCTTTTCTTCACCTGTCTGTTTATGCTTCAGCACATAAGTGATCTCATAAACATCCTGTGGTGCACCCGGAGGAACCCGCATCAGCGAAGGCAGGTTGTTACCGGCTTTATATGGAAGGAAGTCCAATACCGGCAAGTAATTGTAAGTGTAGATCCCGAAGCCCAGCGATAAGATCACAATCATACAAAGCATAACCTTTTGCACTTTCAGAGAACCCGATACCGGCCGTATCTGATCCTTGTTGAGAACAATAACGGCGATCAGGACCAGTAAGATCAAATCCTTCGTAAAGGATTGCCAGGGCGTTAATGGAATGGCATCCCCGAAGCAGCCGCATGACGTGACAACCTCAAAATAGGCTGAATAAAACGTCAGGAAGGTAAAGAAAACGATGAGTGCCAGTAAACCCCATGCAACTTTGCGTGCCCAGAAACCCAGTAACAGCAACGCTCCGAACACAATTTCAAGCGTGCACAGAAAAATGGCTATCGCAGTGGCATAATCATGCAGGAAACTGATATGAAATACTTCAAAGTACTCCTGGAGTTTATAGCCGAAACCAATGGGGTCATTGGCTTTTATCAGTCCTGAAAAGATAAACAACATACCGACAAAAAGCCGGCTGAAGGTAACCAACGCCTTTTTCATCTATTTTACATCTAATTTTATCAAGGCAAAAACCGAATAGTTGAGCATATCCTGGTAGTTCGCGGTAACTCCCTCCGATGCCAGTGTTTGTCCCTGATTATCTTCGATCTGTTTAACGCGGTAGATCTTCTGCAAAATAAGATCAGTAAGCGAACTGATGCGCATATCACGCCAGGCCTCTCCATAGTCGTGATTTTTAGCGAACATAAGCTCTTTGGTTTCCTGGACTTTTTTGTCGAACAGGAGTTCCACTTCACCGACATTCAGTTCCAGGGCAGCATCGTTGTCCAGATCCGACTGGATCATGGCGATCACACAATAGTTGATAATACCGATATACTCCGGAATAATACCTTCGCCAACTTTGGAAATTCCCTTTTCCTCCAGCGTTCGGATCCGCTGGGCTTTGATAAAGATCTGATCAGTAATGGAGCTTAAGCGGAGGATGCGCCAGGCAGTACCATAATCCCTGGTCTTCTTTAAGAAAAGGTCTTTACAAACATTTATAACTGCTTCGTATTCGGTAGTAGTATTTGTGATCAAAACGTAGAATTATTTGAATAAGCGGGTAAATTATCGGTATTTTGTTGCAAACGACCGATAAAAATACAGTTTTCATCATAATAATTTTTGATGCTTCAGCAGAAAACTTCGCTCAATGTCAAAGGCAGGTTAATTGATCTGTCTGTCCCGCAGGTGATGGGAATTCTAAACATTACCCCCGACTCGTTCTTTGACGGAGGTCAACACAACGCCCTTGATGCGGCGTTAAAAAGAACTTCCGAAATGCTGGAGGAAGGTGCTGAGATGATTGATATCGGGGCATACTCATCGCGTCCAGGCGCCGCTGATATCTCCCTGCAGGAGGAAACTGACCGGTTGTTACCGGTATTACAAACGCTCATCAGGGAGTTCCCGGATCTGGTAATTTCAATTGACACTTTCCGGTCGGAAGTTGCGCGAATGGCGGTCGCTGAAGGTGCTCACATCATTAACGATATTTCCGGCGGGGAGCTGGACGCGGAAATGTTCCGGACCGTGGCGGAGCTCCGGGTTCCGTACATCCTCATGCACATGAAAGGAACGCCGCAAACGATGCAGCAACAGGCCCGGTATGGCAATGTCGTAAATGAAGTACTGGATTACTTTGCTGAAAAGACCGGGCAGTTAACGGGCCTGGGCGTAAAGGATATTATTCTCGATCCCGGTTTTGGCTTTGCGAAGACTACCGAACATAACTTTCATCTCCTTGATAAACTGGAAACTTTCAAAATACTGGACTTTCCGCTGCTGGCCGGTATGTCAAGAAAAGGAATGATCTGGAAAACGCTGGAGATCACCCCTCATGAAGCACTGAACGGAACTACCGTGGTCAATACCATCGCCTTAATGAAGGGAGCGCGTATTTTACGGGTACATGATGTGAAAGCGGCCGTCGAAGCGGTAAAAATTGTTTCCCGTTTAAACAGACAATAACTCCTCAAATCTTTACTTTAGCAGAACATGCAGGGTTTCGACTTCAGTTTTCTGGACATACGGTTTTTAGACATGATAGACATCCTTTTGGTGGCTATCATCATCTATTACATTTACAACTTAATTCGCGGAACCATTGCGGTAAATATCCTTCTTGGCCTTGTCATCATCTATCTCGTCTATGTGCTGGTAAAACAGGCGCACATGCGGCTTCTCAGTGAAATACTGGGTGGATTTGTCAGTGTAGGCTTCCTGGCGCTCATCATTGTTTTTAAGCAGGAGATCCGGCGTTTCCTTTTGCTGATCGGCAAAAACGCATCATTTCAGAAAAACGCCTGGTGGTCGGTAATTTTTGGTAAAAAAGAGGAACAAAAGAACAACTTATCCCGTATTAAACCCATTGTTGACGCCTGCAAAAGCATGCAAAAGGTCCGCACAGGAGCTTTGATCGTCTTTGCAAAATATTTTGACGAGGAGTATTTTCAAAATAGCGGAGAAATACTGGATGCGAAGATCTCCAAGAGATTATTGGAAAGCATCTTCCAGAAACATAGTCCGCTGCACGACGGAGCGGTAGTGATCTCGGAAGGCAAGATAAAATGCGCCAGTTGCATTTTGCCGCTTACGGATAGCGATAAACTACCTGTTCAATTCGGACTAAGGCACCGGGCTGGTATCGGAATATCGGAAGTAAGCGATGCCGTAGCCGTTATAGTTTCGGAAGAGACCGGCGAGATCTCGTATGCAAAACAGGGTCGGGTTAAGATGAACGTCACCTTTACAGAACTTGAAAGGCTGCTCAACAAGGATTTTTAATGTCAGACTGTGACCATAACCAGCCTTTTACAAAACCTGCATAGCTTTGATGAAAAGCAGCTCCTTCTGTTTTTAGTGATCTCGGGAGGCGCACTGCTTACCCTTTTTGGCTTTGTTATCATTCAAAAGCACGATACCAACCGAAGACTCATTGAACAGAAACTCGAACTCGACCGGAGTAATCTGATAAAAGATAAACTGGTGTCGGTCATCGGCCATGACCTCAAAGCTCCGTTGAACTCTATTTATTCGCTGGTCCAGTTACTGAAAGACGGCTCCTTCAACAAGGAAGAAGAAAAAGATATCCTCGAAAAGCTCAGCATGTCTACCGCATCGGGCATTGAGGCATTGAATAACATTTTTGAATGGGGGCAGTCACAACTGAATGACAAAGCGTCCATAAATGAAAAAGTAAACCTGTATTCTGCCGTCCAATCCGCTTTCGGCCTGCTGCACGAAACAGCATCTCAAAAAAAGATCAGATTGATCAACGACACTACACCTGACACTTTTGCCAAGGGCAACAATATTCAGACGGGCTTCATCATCCGCAATCTGGTAGCGAACGCCATCAAATTTTCCTATCCCGATAGTGAGGTCAGGGTGTTTGCCCATGAATCAGATCAAAAAGTAAAAGTATGTGTCAGCGACAGCGGTATCGGTATGGATAAGGACGACATCAGCAAAATTCTAACGTCTTCGGCTATTTTCAGCAGACCAGGTACGCACAGCGAAAAAGGATCCGGGCTTGGACTGCAACTCTCTAAAGAATTTATTCAGAAGCTGGGCGGCGAGCTCGCTATTCAAAGCAAGCCTGGAGAGGGTTGTACTTTCAGTTTCAGCCTTCATCGGTGGAACTGAAACCGCACAAAAAATCCCGCCTCTCATAGGGGCAGGATCTGAATGCTTTCCGGACCGGCTGGTCCCTTATCGTATTTCCACTTCTAGCAGTACTGCTCAAAGGCACCGATCAGGTTATCAGCGATCATCTGGGCCGGGCGGCCTTCGATCTGATGACGTTCAATCATATGGACCAGCTTACCGTCCTTAAATAAAGCCATTGACGGTGACGACGGCGGATACGGCATCATGAACGAACGCGCTTTTTCAACAGCATCCCGTTCCATTCCGGCAAAAACAGTTACCAGCTTATCAGGATGTTTACCATTCTGTGCGGCGATCTTGGCTGCCGGGCGGGCATTCGCCGCAGCACATCCGCAAACAGAATTTACAACAACAAAAACAGTTCCTTCAGAAGCAATACTTTGCTCAACTTCTTCGGCAGATTTTAACTCCTGGAAACCAACGCTGGTCAGTTCCTCCCGCATCGGTGCAACTAAATATTCTGGATACATAGTATTTTAATGAATTTTTCTTTTTTGATCTACAAAAATACAATTTAATAAAATCATGCGGCAAGGCCCAAAATCAATGTATTGTCACAAATCACTCTTTAGTAGCCAAAGCGCTTAAAAGTTTGAAATTCATGCAGGTAATCGGTATTTTTGCACCTCATAAATAACAACAACTATGTCATCAGTAGAGACAACATCTACAATTTCATAGCGTTTGAAAGTCTTTACAATACTGCAAAATCGGCGTTTTCAGCCAATAGATTAAAGCTAAAAATTTTAGTATATTTGTTCGTATTTGCAATGTGTTTGCAAATTGTTTGCAAATGGCCACAACAGGATTTTATTTAGACACCAGATCGCCATTATCAGATGGCACATTTCCGCTTCGCGTACGGGTGACCCATGAGCGGAAGACAAAGTATTTCCCGACGGTATTCAGTTTCTCTGTTAAGGAGTACGAAAAGATCATGTCAAACTTCCGGCTCAATGAAGAGCAGCGGGTAATTAAAGACTCTCTCGATGATGAGCTGAAACGCGCGGAGGATATCATCAAGGATCTGAAGTTTTTCTCGTTTGCCACGTTCCAACTACGATTTACATTTAAGGGTGACCGGAAAGATCTCATTTCATTGATGGAAGCCCATTCACAGAAACTACTAGCGAACGATAACTTTTCGAACGGCAACCTTTATCATCAGGCTGCCGAACTTTTTAAGAAGTACAAACCCGGCGAAAAAATTATCTTAGACACTGTCACTCCCGAATGGCTTCGTGATTTCGAAAAATGGGCCTTGCGCCAAACATATTCTGAAAAGAAGGGGAAGACATATTCTTACACCACGCTCAACATGTACCTCACCAGGGCAAGGAAGATATTCAATGATGCCATAAAGGCGAAGGAGCTGAGCCCGGACCAATATCCGTTCGGTAAAGATGCATACGTCATACCCAAGCCGCAAAATAACAAGCGCCCTTTGGAAATAGACGACACCATGACCATATTCAACTATGCCCCGACGGATGCAAACGAACAATTTTCCAAAGACATGTATATTTTCAGCTACCTCGGTAACGGTATGAACATGTACGACATTTTCAAATTAAAGTGGGGCAACATACACGGTGACCATTTTTCGTTTATTCGAAAAAAGAACGAGAATCGACCGACGGCCAGAATGGAAATAGACGTCATACTGGATGATGAATTACAGACTATCATTGATCGCCATGGCGTCCCGGGAAGTCCCTCAGATTATATCTTTCCCGTGCTGAGGCCGGGGCTTAGTCCGAAAGAAGAACAACGGATTGTAAGGGCAACTATAACGAAGATCAACACCAACTTAAAAAAGATTGCCAAACGGTTGGGGGTAACCGATAAAATAAGCACCTACTTTGCCCGGCATTCGTACGCAAATTTAATAATGGAGGTAGCGCCTTTGGCGCAGATATCGCGAGATTTAGGCCATAAAACAATCCAGACAACTCAAAATTATCTGGATCAATTGCCAACTAAGAAACGGATTGAAGTTCGGCAGGTGTTACTTAAAAGGGGGCCGGATGAAGACAATAAATAAAATAATAATAACCATCACACCCACCACCCACGGCCACATCTGACCCGACCCCTGAGCATCCGAATGCTTGTTGTTATCATCGATTTCCTGATCAAACAAAAGGCTGTTGGATCCGGTGCTGTCTTTGTCGGCCACCTTGTCCTTCTGTTTGTCGTTTTGCGTCTCGGTCGAACTGACCTTTTTAGTCGCGCCACTGGCCTGCTGATTAATCTTGGTCTTGGTGCCGGGCTTAGGATAAATAATGGTGTTGCCTTGAATATCGGTTTTAATCGAATCAATCTCCAACTCAAGAGACGTTTGTGACTGACCTTCGGATTCCTCAGTGGTCTGCTCTTTCCTGGTGCTTTTGTCGGTTTCCGTTTCACTGGACTTCTCCGTTACACGTGACGACTGCTCCTGCTCAATCCGGGTATCTGTCGAGTGCTTTTGATTTACCACCTGCCGGGTCTTGCAGCCATAAAAAAGAATCAGTACAAAGGTGACCAGCATGGCGCAGATCATGCAGAGGATGAGGAATTTTAATTTACTATTCATTTCCGGATTTTATTGTGTTTCGAATATTCCATACTTGTTTGACCACATTGGTAAACTTACCCACCACATCGAAGCCGGCTCGTTTCACATTTTCAATATTACTCCAGATCTCAATCGCTATACATACGCCGGTGGTCAGCTCGGCTGGCGTAAACGTTTTGGTTGAATGATATAAACTGATCGGCATATCGAAGAAGAGAACTCCCAGAAGCCAGCTGCATAGGATCAGCATAATGTATGATACCGCCTTGACTACACTCAGGCGAAGCTTACTACTTTCAAAGAAGTAAACTTTTGTTTGTGTCTTACTATTTTTATGCTCAATCCATGAGGCTATACAGCCGGTGATCAGGTCGAGATGGAATACAAGAAGCAAGGCGATAAGACCCTTTTGAATTCCAGATAACCCGATCTCCATTCCGACGATCATGGTGATGATCCCGGGTGTGCTTTGCAGAGACTTCTTTACCGATAAAGGGACCTGAACGATGTAATGTATATATGTTTCCAGTTCCTTCATCATTATGCTTCATTGAGGCTCAAGACCCCGGTTTCAGATAAAAGAATTTTACGAACATTGGCAGGTTCACCGATTTTATAGTCCGGATACCTGGCGCCTAATAGACGATCCTTAGCAATCCATGCGAATCCTACGGCATTCGACTGGTTGCCACCGTATACCAGATAAGCATGCGCGTTCTCACCAACGTAGAATCCGACGTGTCCGCCACCTGGTCTGGCAAATACGAGAATATCCCAAAGCTTCGCCTGACCAATTGGGCGCGGCTTACCCCAATTCATCCACTCACGGGCAGCAAGCAGTTTAGCCGCCTTGAACGGATAACCCACACGGTACATCACAACGCCGGTAAATAGTCCGCACCATGGAATATCGTCATCGGTGTACCAGCCGGAAACACCGACTTCCTTCGCCCATTTTGATATGTCTGGATTGCTACCCTTGCCTGGGTGTTCGAGTATTCCATAGTGCCGCAATGCCTCTTTCAATTGCTTTGGAGCGGCTTCATTGTAAAGCCATGCGTATTTATTGGGTAGTTGTTTCATACCCTTAAAAATCCGGCTATTAAACGGGTGGTTAAATTTTAAGCCGTTGCCTGAAAGTTCAGGTAAAGGGTTGTTTGAGAAATTGGAGAAAAGAAAAGCCCGATCGTTGAAGACCGGGCTAATCAAACCTAAACCTTATCGAGAAATGTTTTTATTCGATTACCATGAACTCTTTATTCGATTACCATGAACTCCCTGATGATAGATATGTCATCTACAGTTAGCCCGTTTTGCTTGCTGATCTCAACCAAGCGCGATTTCGTTAAAATCTTGATCATGTCGGTTTGAACTTCCTGTTCCCGTTTATCAATTGCCTTTACAGACGATGAAAACTTGTTAAGCTCATCCATCTTGAGATTTGGTGGGAACCCGACTGAACCATCGGATCCAACCGTATAACCAAACGTGTACGCGATTTCTTCGAATAATTCTAAATACTCTTTGTTGAATTTCTTCAGCAAAAGCTTAAGGTCAATAACCCTTAACAATAGTTCGTGATCATCGTCCTGATTCAAATCCTTTGACGCAATCTTTCCTAGAACAGTTGAAAGTTTGTTACTGTCAGAGTGAGTTATAATTATCGTTTTCATTACCCCAAATGTAACCGATGCCTAATTTGCAGATGGATTGCAAATGCTTCCCTTTACGTTGTCGCAAGCACTGCCGGATGATCCAATTCATACTGCGCTTTTAAGGCAGTAGCCATCAAACCCTGAACGCCCTGCAAGAAGGGCTCCCAAATTGCCACTTCTGCTTCCGCACGTGTTTTGGCGTCACCCTCTAATGTTGCTATCAAAGCTTTCTTTTCCTTTATGCGGATATTGATGGTCGTTAAATCGGATTCATACGGCTTTAGATCCGCCAGAAGCAATGTTTTTTTACCGGATATAGTGAAATTACCATCAGATAAATCATTTACATCGGTACGCATGGCTGGGGATCCAGTTTGTTGAAATTGTAGCGTGAGCGAATGCGCCGTTACGACAGGAACGATCTCACCGTCCTGTTCGACCTCTGATAAAATTACTTTGTATGGATTCATAATTTTTATTTTACTCGTTTTCTTGAATGATCGGGGCTATAGACTTCGGCGCTACCGCCTCCGATGGCTGATTTCTTTTTTCTTTTCTTTTTAATTATCACTCCGACAACTATTGCCAGAATGATCAGTGCTATTGCTGTTTTCATGTTTTTAACATTGTCCTGTACTTGTAATTACACCGTTCTGTATCCTCGACCAGTAATGAACACCACCGATAATCTCACCGTACCATCCGTTGGCGAGTGTGGTAAGTGCGGAGCTGGTGTAATGCTTACCGTCATTGATACCAACATATGTTTTAACGGTGGTTGCACCGCCTCGATCCATGAGGTTACATACCCCCAGCGAACTTGAACCGGTGGACGTATATCCCTGCCATGTCCGTTCAGTGTACGTGACACCTCCGCCAGAACATGAGCCACTTGCTGATATGGATAACGGGGTGATCCCGGCATCCTTTCCGCCTCCGTTGCTGTTTTGATAGTACCAGGCGCCGCCAACAGAATACCACCCTGTAGGTGCTGCGTTGCTGCATGCGCTATTCGTGTATATTGTGTCGCCTACTGTGAAGGACTGCAATTTCACCCAATACGTACTGACATTACCCATAGAGCAAGCACCACCGGAAGAGGTCGAAGAATAAGACATATCAACAGGTACGGCCGTTGTAATGTATGTTGTGGGATTGCTCTCATACCTACCTTCGGCATTCTCAATCCAACCCTTAACAGAAACACTGTCACC
>DASWXL010000173.1:0-4479 GCA_036405495.1 Sphingobacteriaceae bacterium
CTCTTTGCCATCCTTGAATTGCTT
The DNA here is from genome assembly GCA_036405495.1 of Sphingobacteriaceae bacterium. Lineage (GTDB taxonomy): Bacteria > Bacteroidota > Bacteroidia > Sphingobacteriales > Sphingobacteriaceae > DASWTL01. The sequence continues at coordinate 25 of DASWXL010000173.1, forward strand.
CAGGAAGCTGTCGTTTAGGAAATCTTCTGGTTGCATTTAGTAACTGTGTCTTTAAAGTAATAAAAAGATCCGAGCTTAGCACCCGGATCCCATTTACACAGTTTCTTAAATACTACCTAAAATCAATTGCTTTCGGTGGGGTTGTAATTGACACTCCTTTGCTGAAGCTTAATACTTCCCGGTCTGGTTACAGTGCGGCCAATATTATTTCGATGGGCAATTACATCTTTTCGCGGTTTGACCGGCTATTTTTCGACTTTCGGAACGGAAAAATTTATTTGCCTGCCAAAACGTAGGTTGTGGCGAGTTTATGGAGATTGTTAAAGAGGGCGCTAATGTGCTTTGGTTAAAACAGCTTCTTAAAGAAACCTGTAACCTACCACGGGGTCTTAGAACTCAGACTGGAGCCCGGGCTCGCGCGATCGCCTTTTCAATTTCTACCGCCATGAATACCACCGACGAGGTTGCCAGCACGATGATAACCTCGCGAACAGTTAAGGGCTGTGTTTTAAAAATTCGCTGAAAGACCGGAACATAAGTCACTGCTGCCTGCAGCAAAAACGTTAATAAGACGGCTCCGAGTAATGGTTTATTGGAAAATATTCCCAGGCGGAACAAGGACAGGCTTTCCGAACGGATCGCCAGCACATGTCCCATCTGGCTTAGACAAAGCACATTGAATACCATGGTCTGCCATTTCGGATTATTGACATGCATAGCCCACGCCTGGGTGCTTAATGCGAGCGCACCCATCAGTATTCCCACCCAGATGACATGAACACTCAGGCCGCCCGCAAAAATGCTCTCCCGCGGGTGCCTTGGAGGCCTGTTCATAATGTCCTTTTCCGCCTTTTCGACCGACAGTGCCAGTCCGGGGAGACCATCGGTAACCAGGTTGATCCAGAGAATATGAACGGGAAGCAACGGTATGGGTAATCCCACCAGCGGTGCAAGAACGATTGTCACAATTTCACCGGAATTGGAGGTAAGGGTATACTTGATAAACTTCCGGATATTGTCAAAAATACGCCGGCCCTCGCGAACAGCCACGGCGATAGTTGCGAAGTTATCGTCAAGGAGGATCATGTGCGCCGCTTCCCTCGAGACATCTGTTCCGGTGATGCCCATCGCGATGCCGGCATTTTTCAGAGCGGGTGCATCATTCACTCCATCACCGGTCATCGCTACAAAGTGTCCCTTTTTTTGAAGCGCTTTCATGATGTTCAGCTTTTGTTCGGGCGAAACCCGGGCATAGATTCTGATTTCCTCCACACGATCTGAGAATTCGCCTGGTTGGTGATATCTTCACCGGCAAGCATTCCGGCGATCTTTCCCATCTCGGTATCCATTCCCGTCGCTACAACGATGCCTGTTCCTCTGCCACTGGTAACGAAAGTGCCTTTATAGCTCATGTTTTTCCGGTCGCCGAGCGGCGGATCCTCTTCCCGAAGCGGATCTGTGCCCTTTTCAACGTCCTTCGACTCCCCCGTGAGGGCGGCTTCCTGCAACTTGAGGGTGTGGGCTTCCACGAGCCGGATGTCGGCAGAAACGATCTGACCGGCCTCCAGCTGAACTTTGTCGCCCGTTACAAGATCGGTTGCCGCGATGGTTTTGCTTTTTCCATCGCGGACCACCGTTGCTTCGGGGGCTGCCATGCTTTTAAGCGCCTCGATGGCCTTTTCTGCTCTGTATTCCTGCACAAAGCCGATAACGGCATTGATGATCACGATCACCAGGATGATCACCGTATCGGTAATATCGCCCATCACACCTGCAATTATGGCCGCGGCTATCAAGACCAGGATCATGAAATCTTTGAACTGCCTGAGAAATCTAAGCCATAGCGGCTGCCGCTTTTTACGGACCAGCTCATTAGGTCCATGACTGGCAAGGCGCTGTTCTGCCGCAGGTGAAGTCAGACCATCGGCGGTGGTATCCAGCTTTTGCAGCAGGTCCTGCTCATTCATCAAATGCCATTTCATTGTTGACGACATCTTGTCCCGATCTATTCATTTAACAGAAGGGGAGGTAATTGTTTTAGTTTCCGACTTCAGACCTCATACCTCCGCCCTCCGATAAATTCGAAATTCTAAATCCTAAAATCGAAACTCTGAAAGTCCGAAGTCAGATCTCATACTTCTTACCTCATACCTCCGGCCTCCGCCCTCATACATCCTACCTTTAAATTCCCGATCTTTGCCTTATTATGAGCAACAAGCGGTCAAAGAAGTTCAGCAGTTTTGAGGGAATCGTTTTTTCTACCGATCCCGACCATCAGTACGAGTCAGCGGAAGTGCATCAGCAGGAAACTCCCGAACCCCGGTTACAGGATTTGCGCGTGCAGCTTGACCGCAAACAACGGGGTGGTAAGGCAGTAACCCTGATCACCGGTTTTATCGGTACAGATGAAGATCTGAATGCCCTTGGAAAAAAGCTGAAGCAGAAATGCGGTGTTGGCGGTTCAGTGAAAGACGGGGAGATTTTGATCCAGGGGGATTTCCGTGAAAAAGTGATGACCACGCTGCTAGCCGATGGCTACAAAGTGAAAAAAATAGGCGGTTAAAAACCCGGATCGGTATGCGGCTTAGTGTATTGACTGAGAGCTTATTATGCCTTAGTGTTTTTGATACAATTTGCTGACTGTTAAGCAGTTTTTCTTGTTTTTATAATCAATATACCTGTATTTTTGTTCTATAAAAGGACTGACCAAGCCACCCTTATTTTATGAACAAAAATTTAACCCTGACTCCTGATTTATCATATCTTAAACTTTCTGCTGCAAAGAATATTTTTTATCAGCTTAGCCCCGCCGAACTGACCGAACACGCAATAAAGAATGGCGAGGGCACGCTGGCCGACACGGGCGCCCTGGCGGTCGACACCGGTGAGTTCACCGGCCGGTCACCTAAAGACCGTTTCATCGTGGAAGATGATCTCACCCGGGATACCATCTGGTGGGGTGATGTGAACATCAAATTCAGTCAGCAAAACTTCGGTAACCTTTTTGATAAAGTAACTTCATACCTGAGCGATAAAGACATTTATGTGCGCGATGCTTTTGCCTGCGCAGACGATCAATACAGACTGGGCATCCGCGTGGTAACGGAGACGGCATACCAGAACCTGTTCTCCTATAATCTTTTCCTGCGTCCGGATGCACAATCTCAGCGCGAGCCGGAATGGACCATAATCGCCGCACCCGGGTTCAGGGCGGATGCTTCTGCAGACGGCACGCGGCAGCATAACTTTTCCATACTGAATTTCAGCAAAAAGATGATCCTGATCGGAGGCTCGGGCTATACGGGCGAGATCAAAAAGGGAATATTCTCAGTACTGAACTTTATCCTGCCCTATCAGAAGAAGGTCCTTTCCATGCACTGTTCCGCAAATATCGGCAAAGCCGGCGATACCGCCGTGTTCTTTGGTTTGTCAGGTACCGGAAAGACCACTTTATCAGCCGATCCCGAAAGAAGGCTGATCGGAGATGATGAACACGGCTGGAGTGAAGACACCGTTTTCAATTTCGAGGGCGGCTGCTATGCCAAAACGGTCGACCTCACTGAGGAAAAGGAGCCACAGATCTTTAATGCCATCCGCTTCGGATCTTTGCTGGAAAACATTAACTACTTTCCGGGTACGCGCAAGGTCGATTATTCGGACATCCGGAAAACGGAGAATACCCGCGTTGCATATCCCATCTTTTATATAGATAATGCTGTAAGGCCATCATTCGGAACCGCGCCAAAGAATATATTCTTTCTGACTGCCGACGCATTCGGCGTGCTTCCTCCGATATCGAAGCTCAACCCCGGACAGGCGATGTACCACTTTATCTCCGGATATACCGCCAAGGTGGCCGGAACAGAGGCCGGCGTCACTGAGCCTCAGGCTACCTTTTCTGCATGTTTCGGAAAGGCATTCCTGCCGCTGCACCCAACTTATTATGCTGAACTGCTGGGTAAGAAGTTGAAAGAAGATAACGTTAATGTTTGGCTGATCAACACGGGTTGGACCGGCGGAGCTTATGGTACCGGCACACGCATGAAGCTGGGGTATACCAGGGCGATGATCACGGCCGCCATTAATGGTGAACTGCAAAATGTCAGATTTGAAGAACACCCCGTTTTCGGGTTGATGATGCCGGTTACCTGTCCGCAGGTCCCTGCAGAGATCCTGAACCCCCGCAATACCTGGAAGGATAAAGCAGCTTATGATCAAAAAGCGAGTGAACTGGCGGCGGCCTTTAATAAAAATTTCAGCTTATACGACGCCTGTGCCACTCCGGAAATGCTCCAGGCAGCGCCTAAAGTCGCTATAATGGCCTGAATTATTTTTTTTCAGGAACTTGCAATTCAAAAAAAAAATGGTTTTCATTGTAAAAAATTGTCTCAGGTCGAGGCAATTTTTTTTTAGCGCTGCGTTATCTTCTTACCTGATTCTGCTGGGCCGGATAAG
>DASWXL010000174.1:0-33952 GCA_036405495.1 Sphingobacteriaceae bacterium
TAATCACATATTTTTTCATTCCGTAAAAATAGAAACAAAGTGCCCGGTTATTTCTTGATGTAGATCAAGAGTTACGGTATGGTGGCGCTTTAGTTTTGCATGGACCGAAAAGAGAAAAACTCTCAAAAAGGCACTTTGTTGAACATAAAAAGAAAAGCCATGGAAAATCAGATCCTGGGAATACATCATATCACCGCCATTGCGGGAAATGCAAAACGTAACCTCGACTTTTACACCCGGGTGTTGGGTTTACGTCTCGTTAAAAAGACGGTCAATTTTGATGATCCGTACACTTACCACTTTTATTTTGGTGACAAAGCGGGGAATCCGGGTACCATACTTACGTTTTTCCCATGGGAAGGAATTCAAACTGGGCGCCGGGGAAGCCGTCAGGTTACCGAAATTGGCTATTCGGTACCTAAGAACAGCCTCGATTACTGGATAGAACGTTTTGAAAAGAACAATGTCATTTATAACAAGCCTGCCGAAAAGTTCGGCGAGCAATACCTGACCTTTCTCGATCCGGACGGTTTAAAGCTGGAACTGATCGAAACGAAAGGATCCGATAGGCGTATTCCCTGGCAAAGCCGCGAGATCCCCGATGACCATGCTACGAAAGGTTTTCATAATGTCACCATCACAACGAATAAAATGCAGCCTACGGCTGATATCCTAACCCATGTCTTTGGCTATCGCCTGCTGGATCAGCATGTTAATCGCTTCCGCTTTATTACCGATACGGTTGAACATGCCGCTATTATCGACCTTGTCGAAGTCCCGGGCGAGGTTGCCGGCCATGTGGCGGGAGGCTCGGTTCACCATGTTGCTTTCCGGGTGAAAGATGAGAATGTGCTGATGCATTTCAGGAACAGGATCATTGATCTGGGGTTGAATATTACACCGAAGATCGACCGTAACTATTTTTATTCACTGTATTTTCGTGAGCCTGGCGGTGTACTGTTCGAACTGGCAACGGACAATCCCGGCTTTGATGTCGACGAAACCGTCGAAGAACTCGGTACCCACTTAAAATTACCATCACAGTACGAGGATATCAGGTCCGACATTGAACGCAAACTTCCACAGATATGACCGGTATGTACACGCATAATAACGATGTCGTTACCGCTGGAGTGCCGGTAAAGGAGTCAAAAAAAGCTATGATCATGCTCCACGGGCGTGGCGCTACCGCGTCGGGCATCATTTCTATGGAAAAGCATCTGAAGCTGACAGGCACTGCTATTTTCGCGCCGCAGGCAACTAATCACAGCTGGTATCCGTACAGTTTTCTGGCCCCCGAAGAAGATAATCAGCCCGCCCTGGACTCGGCAGTACGCATAATTGCCGGACTGGTTGAAGAAATTACACATAGCGGCATCAAGCCCGCCAATATTTACTTTATGGGTTTCTCACAAGGCGCCTGCCTTACCTTAGAGTATACCACGCGCAATGCGGCCCGCTATGGAGGCATCATTGCGTTCACGGGAGGACTGATCGGCGAACAGATAAACCGGGCGAAGTACCGCGGCGATTTTCAGGGCACCCCTGTGCTGATCACTACCGGCGATCCGGATCCGCACGTACCCGTTTCGCGGGTACAGGAAAGCGCAGTTTTGCTAAGGGAACTTAATGCCGATGTAAGTGTCGAAATTTATAAGGGACGTATGCATACCATCTCGACGGAAGAAGTTCAACTCGCAAATGAACGGGTCCTGAAACCTGCGTCAGGTTAATACCAGTCGCCCGCCCGCGGCGTGGAGATAAAATCAGCTATGCTGAGCGGCCAGTCGCCGACTCATCTTATTGAAGCGGACATAGAGCAAAGCAGCCGAAACCAGTAATCCGAGTGTGAGGCCATACCAAATTCCGTTTGCTCCGAGGTTAAGCGTTATTCCTAACACATATGCGATGGGCAGTCCTACTATCCAGTAGGCTATAAAAGTGATCACGGTAGGTACATTAACATCACCCATTCCCCGTAATACGCCAAGTCCGACCACCTGCGCCCCGTCAAATAACTGAAAGAGGCCGGCAATGATCAATAACTGAGAGGCAATGGCGATTACTGCAGGATCGGATGTATAGATATTCGGAAGAAACTGGTTAAAAAGCATGAAGATCAATGCCGTTGCGGTCATAAAAACCAGTACAATGTGGTAACTGGATATGGCTGACAGACGTAATTCCTTAAAGTTTGCCGTGCCGTAATTGTTGCCGGTCCTGATCGTAGCCGCTGCCGAAACGCCGCTCGCCATCATGTAGGTCATAGATGCCATGGCGATAGCGACCTGGTGTGCGGCCTGCTCGATCGCGCCGATGGTTCCCATAATAATGGCAGCCCCGCTGAATGCACTCACTTCAAATGCATATTGCATGGCTACCGGTCCGCCTATTTTGAATATTTTAAGCGACCTTGCTCTGCTGATCTGCGATAACGTAAAATGTTTAAGATATTCACGGAATATCTTTGAACGGAAAACATATAATCCCATGGCACACGCCATAATGGTCCGGTCGATGAGCGTGCTGAGGCCGACACCCCTCACTCCCATCGGATCGATTCCAAACATCCCTCTCACAAAAATGATCCCCAGTACGATGTTGATGACATTTCCCCAGATGGAGATCATCATGGCCTGATGCGTGAAACCAAGACCTTCCGTGAACTGCTTGAACGTATTAAATAACATCAGCGGAACAATGGAAAGGGTGAGCAAAGCCAGATATGGTCTTGCGTAATAAACCACTTCCGGCGACTGGTCCAGGTGATCGATCACCAGTAATGATCCTCCGTAAACAAATGCAAACAGAAAAAGGCCTGTTACGATATTGATAAGCAGGCTGTTGGAAAGCAGTTTACCACACTCGTCATAATTTTTACGTCCGTTTTCCTGAGCAATAAGCGGGGTTAAACCATAAGAGATCCCGATCCCTACCACCATCACCACCGTGAAAATGCTATTCACCAGAGACACTGCAGCAAGCTGAATTGTTCCGGCAAAATGTCCTACGATAATACTGTCGGCCGTATGGACCAGCGTATGCCCAAGCTGCGAGATCACAACCGGAACTGCAAGCTTCAGGTTCGATTGATAGTGCGGTTTGAATTTTAAATAAAGCTGCTTCACAACACGGGTCGAAAGACGGCAAAGGTAAATATTAGGGACTTTAATTTTTTTATCTTTTTCACAACCTTATCCGGTGTCGTGCCGTATACTCCGGAAGTTTAGATAAATAATCATACCAGCCTGACAGAAAGCATGTTGGGTTTAGAAAAGGGATTACTTTCTTCCGGTTGGTATGTATCATCCTTTAGCTTTATACAATTCGAAAAGGGACACTATGCGGTATATCACCGCTCTTGCCCGTAAGAACTTTTCATAACACATCTAAACTTGAAGGCTCTGCCGGAAACGGCAGGGCTTTCTTTATTTTACGCAGTTTGAAGCTGAAAGCTACGCTGCCGTATAGAATTCTTCTTTTTCGGTAGTATGTACCCGGATCACTCCTGTAAGGACCAGATTGACCAGGATACGTTGTGCACGTCGCCTGGAGAGGTTAAGCATCTTACTGTATTCCCTGGCGGTTATTCGTTCGTTAGCCTCCAGATACTCCAGAAGAGCCTTTTCTTTGGAAGAGTATTCGATCAATGTTCCTTCACTTTTGTGTTCGCGGCGCAATACATCCACCACGACTTTGCTGGCCAGTACACTCTTGTCCTGCACCCTGATATAAACCCACCATTTTTTATCGTCGCCTAAAGCATAATGAGGCTTTGCATCACTTTCGGGGATCTCCGCAATCAGTACCAGCTTGTCGTCAATATAGACCTCATCGAATTTCGGCTCGATAGCCGGACGGCAAAAGAAGTTTCCGGCCTGCGTCAGCATGTACTTTTCTTCATCCTCATTCTTCACCCCTTTGATTGTTCCGTTGTCTGCTACGCCGACAAGAAGTTTACCGCCTTTGTTATTGGCGAAAGCAACGAGGGTCTTTGCGATCTTTTCCTGACTGGTGATCCTGTTCTTAAAATCCAACGTAGCACCTTCACCTTCTAAAATTAATTTCCTGATATTCATGTCAGCTACGTTTTAAACTTTAGTAGGCTATGCGGCTTTCTTCACCTGAATGCAGATTACGGACATAAACTTCATTCATCACCGTTGCACAAAGCTCACCATGTTTATTATAGATCTCCATCGGATATGCTTTCACGAATTTTCCGATAGTCTTCAATGCAGTTTCAGCTTCCGTGATCTGCTCATCACTTAAAGTAATGGTAAAATACAGATCGGTTCGGCCCGGCTTCAGGTAACTGATCTGCGCACTTTTTAACCACACACGAACTTTGTAACCCCGTCGTTGTAAGACCTGGTCAAATAACAACGCATAAAACGGATCCGTGGCACTGAAGATCGTCCCTCCAAAAATGGATTTGTTATAGTTGGTATTTATAACACTCCGGTTAACTTTTACCGTAACACCGGTAAATCCCCGTTCAAATTTCTTAACCCAGATCCTTTGGAAGAACAGCGGCGGGTAAAAGCGCATGGCCCACTTTAATGTCTTTTCAGAAACAACCATTTGATGACTAATATCTGAAACAGAACTGAGGTTTGAAAGCCCTGTCCGGCAGAACAAACAAAAACATACAGGCGCAGGTTAATCGGGAATACGCTGCAATCTGATGAAGAGGCTGTTAAACATCGTTTTGATCCTGTTTGCTGCTACCGGCGCGGGGTGCAGGAATTCAACGCGGCTCGCTGATGAAGCAGAAACTACCAGGAGTGTAGTTCCCGACAATACCGAAGTAGAGAAGCAGTATGATGTTCCGGATGCGTCTTCCGACACATCAAAGTCCATCAATGAGATTATTGCATCGAGGGGAAACCTCAGCACATTAACGTCGGCAATAGAAACAGCTCAACTGACCACCATGTTAAGCGGCACCGGGGTCTTTACCATGTTTGCACCTTCAGACTCAGCATTTAACGCTTCGCCGGTTAAAGTCAGGGATCTGGAAAGATCAGGGCCAGATCAAAGCTTACAAAAAACCCTCGCCTATCATCTCGTTGCCGGAACGTATACGCTTGCCGATATTAAAGAAGGAATGGAACTAACAACAGTGCACGGTAAAAAGATCCGATTCAGCGCAAAAGACGGCAGGATAACCGTTAACGGTGCTGAAATCATTACGCCGAATATACATACCAGGAACGGCATAGTCCATGTCATTGACAGGGTGCTTGTTCCATGAGGCTTTATGGCGCCACCATTTGCATCAGGATTCCGCAGAGATATGCGCCATACGTACCAATAACATAACCGAATACAGCCAGCAATACGCCTACCGGAGCTAAGGACGGATGAAAGGCGCTTGCCACCACAGGTGCTGATGCCGGTCCGCCGATATTGGCCTGACTTCCTACGGCTAAAAAGAAGAACGGAGATTTCGTCAGCTTGGCCACAATGATCATCAGTATGGCATGAATGGATATCCAGATAAGGCCGACCAGCAATAAACCAGGATTATCGAAGATAGCCATAACATTCATCTGCATTCCGATAGTGGCGATCAGGATATACAAAAGAACACTGGCTATCCGTGACGCTCCGGCCCCCTCGAGCTTTCGAACCGGTGTAAAAGATAACAGCATACCTATTGTAGTTGCTAAAACAACCAGCCAGAAGAATCCGGAAGTAAGGCTGAACTTATCCAGATACGGGGCGTTTTCGACAACCCACGGGGTGATATTATCAGAGAGGTAATGTGCGATGCCCGTAACGCCGAACCCTACTCCGAGGATCAAAACAATATCCTCCATTTTCGGGATGCGCATAATGCTTAAATGATAATCTTCAATTTTCTTTTTAAGGTCGGTTACGGAAGTATTATCGGCTTTCAGCTTTTCATCTATCGACTTGGTTTTTGTAGCACCGTATAGTAAAATAGCCATCCAGATATAGGCAACAATAACATCAACGGCTACCATTGCCGAAAAGAGATCAGAACTGGGCTTAAAGATCTCGAACATGGCGGCCTGATTAGCGCCGCCACCGATCCAGCTGCCCGCGATCGTACTTAAACCGCGCCAAACCGCATCGGGACCGGTGCCGCCAACTACTTCAGGGGCGAAAACTGAAACGATCCCCACGGCCAACGGTCCGCCAAGCAGCACGCCGACGGATCCGGTAATAAACATCAGTCCGGCTTTATGACGAAGTTTCCAGATCTCTTTCAGATCGAGGCTAACGGTAAATAACACCAGACTGGCCGGCAGCAGGTACCGGGAGGCGATGGTGTAAAGACTCGATGTACTGCCGGAGATCACGCCGGCAGAGTTTAAAACACCAGGCAGAAAATAGCACAGCAGAATGGGGGGTACAACGTTATAAAACTTTCCAAAAAACGGATGTTTACTTGCGGATGTAGCAAAGACGAGTGCCAGGATCATCATCAATAATCCCAGTACAACGGCGTCATTAGTAATAAAAGCTTCGGGGACGGGTGTGGTTGCCATCAATAAAATTTCCCGAATATATCCTAATTTTATTTAAAAGCAACCGCAGTCAGGCACAAGAATCCCCTTCCTGCCACTGCCTCCTTTAGCTAGATTACCATTGGTTATTCGATCAGGGCACTCCTTAAATTTCTCACCTGCTGCAGATTGGCTATCAAAGCCGGCAATCGCGTGGCTGCATATTGGCGCAGATCCGCGTCGTCAAGACTTTGAGCCGCTGCATCGTACAAGTTAACCGTTTCCTGCGCATTCAACTCCATCAGCTCACCGAATGCCTGATCAAAAGTATCGCCGGTGAACTGATTTAAGATATTGAGATTGCTCTGATGCACGGCAATTAAAGAAGTAGAGATGGTAATGCCTTTTGATGCGGCAAGTGCGGTTAGCTCCGAGTCGGCTCTTGCATGATCCGCGATAGCAGCATTGCCATAATTGATCACCAGCTGGTCGACACCTTTCTGCGTTGCCGAAGTAGATGCCTGTATGGTGAGATTATTACTGCTGGAGGCCTGCGTCACAAACGTCTGGCTATCCATCCGAAACTCTTCCACTTCATTTTTTTTGCATGAGGTCAAGACGCTGGCAGTACCTGCCATCACCAGTAAGAAAATACTCCACTTATTCATACGTCACAATTTTAAGGTTAACGAAAGCAATTTTTCAGAGTAAGGATAGGCAGGGTGGCCGGCGTGTCAAAAATATATACACACGCTCACCTCAGAAAAACCAAGTATTCGTCCCTGTATCCTCAGCAAAAGTTGCGAGATTTTGATGAACAAGCAGGTAGGAGTACCTATCGGATGATATAGCAACTATCACACCAGTTTCGCGTCGAGCGAAATGTCTACGGCGCTTAATGCTTTACTGATGGGACAGGTTCTTTTTGCAGCATCGGCCAGTTGCTGGAATTGCTCATCACTTATGTCTGCAATTCTGGCCTCTAAGGTCAGTTTGATCGACGTTACTTCATATCCTTCGCCAACTTTATCAAGGCGGACGGCGGCCTCCGTTTTCAGTTCGTCCGGAGTAAAGCCGGCTCCTGAGAGCTGAAAGCTTAAAGCCATAGAAAAACATCCGGCATGCGCTGCGCCGATCAATTCTTCAGGATTTGTTCCTGCTTTTCCGTCCTCGTTCTCAAACCGTGCTGCGGTTGAGTAAGGCGTTTGTTGTAATACTCCACTGGTGGACGTCAGGCTTCCCTTTCCCTCCAGGCCGGTGCCATTCCAAATTGCGGTAGCTCTTCTGATCATAGTTCAATAGTTTAGTTAACAGAACCTTTAAAACCGTTGATACGCATATTTGTTTACGGCGTTGAGCGCCGCAAGTCACTTATCAACTTTAACATCCGTTCGTAATGTGAACCTTTCCAGTACACCGTTTTACACGACGTACATTGATAAAATTCGTTAAAAAACCGGATCGTGTCTGGTCTGAGACCATCTATAACTTCACTCTTCGGCACTTTTGCGATCATACCGTTGCACTTCAGACACCGTCGAAAGGGCTCTGATATGGGCAACAAGTTGAACCGGTTAATTACTTCTTTAAGTTGTTTTTCCGGTTGTTCCGAGCGTATCTGAAAGCCGGGTTGCAACGATCTTGCATTCGTCAGCCTGGCACTTCGGGGCAGCATAAAACGATCCTGCCGTTCAGCGATTGCCAGAATTTCCTTTGCAGTGAGATCGTTGCGGTATAACGTGTCAAAGCCCAGAAGCCGGAGGGCTCTAGTTAGCTTTCCGAGATGCGCATCTGCAATAAAATGAACTTCTTCTATGTGATGAAAAATGGAGTCCGTTTCCATTTCTGCATTTGATGGTTATAGAGCAGCTGGTACTTCGGCTACTGCGTTGCGTAGTCCTAAAACATGACTGGTCCAGTTTCTTACCTGCCGGCAGAGTTCGGCATTATCTCCCAGCGACTCGCCGTATGACGGGATCATTTGTTTGAGCTTTTTCTTCCACCCGGATGATTTCATCCGGTCATTGAAGCATCTTTGAAGCAGGTTGATCATGATCGACACGGCAGTTGAAGCGCCGGGAGAAGCACCCAGCAAGGCGGCCAGGGAGCCGTCAGCTGCACTTACCACCTCCGTTCCAAATTCCAGGATCCCGCCGTGCTCCGGATCCTTTTTTATCACCTGCACACGCTGACCGGCAATGGCAAGGTGCCAGTCTTCCATTCTCGCATTCGGAAAAAACTCTCTGAGCGCCTCCAGGCGGTCTTCCGGCGACTGGCGTACCTGATCGATCAGATACCTGGTCAGGTCTATGTTCGCTAACCCAGCAGCTATCATAGGCCGGATGTTGCTCAGTTTGACGGAAAGCAGCAGATCAAGCAGGGAGCCGTTTTTCAAAAATCTGGTACTGAAACCGGCATAGGGACCAAAAAGAAGTTCCCGCTTACCTTTGATGATCCGGGTATCTAAATGTGGCACCGACATAGGTGGCGAACCTACCGACGCCTTGCCATAGACTTTTGCGTAATGTTTTCTGATCACATCCGGATTGGAGCACTTCAACCACTGGCCGCTCACCGGAAACCCGCCGAATCCTTTTCCCTCAGGGATGCCCGATGTCAGCAGAAGCGGCAGCGCTCCTCCGCCCGCACCGATAAAAACGAATTTGGTCAGTACGCTCCTTTTCTCGCCGGTTTCGCGATGCTTGACTTTTACTTTCCAGCATGAACGGCCCTCCCGTTTCAGGTCTTTCACTTCATAGTTGAAGTGGATGTCTACGCCGCTCATCTCTTTTAAATTGTCCAGCATACATCGGGTAAGGGCGCCAAAATTCACGTCGGTACCAATGGCCATACGTGTGGCCGCCACTGGTTCCGAACCATCACGGCCGTCCATCACCAGCGGCATCCATTCCTTCAGCCGTTCACTGTCGTCTGAATATTCCATTCCTTTGAACAGATGACACTTTTGAAGAGCGTCATACCGCTTTTTCAGGAACTGAACATTTTTATCTCCGTGAACGAAGCTCATGTGGGGGATATTTTTAATGAATGACCCCGGTAGCTTCAGCAGGTTGTTTTCGACCAGGTAGGCCCAAAACTGGCGGGACACTTCAAATGATTCGGCGATCTTTACGGCTTTCGACGTTTCCACAGAACCATCGGTCAGTTCAGGCGTATAGTTCAGCTCGCAAAAAGCGGAGTGCCCGGTTCCCGCATTGTTCCATGCGTCAGAACTCTCAGCGGCAGCACCATCAAGCCTCTCAATGATCTTTATCGTGATGTCAGGCTGAAGACGCTTTAAGAGCATTCCCAGAGTTGCACTCATTATTCCAGCCCCGATCAAAACAACATCCGGCCCCTGGTTCACCGGTTTTTCACTACTTTTCATGCACGGTGATTAAACAAATAACATTCCAAGTCGCGGAAAATGCCGACCTAAACGCCTATATCTTCATTCCACAGCTCAGGCTTTTGAGCAATGAATTTCTGCATCAATGAATAACACTGCTGGTCGTCTTCGACCGTTACCTCCACACCTTTTGAACGGAGAAGCTCTTCTTCTCCCATAAACGTCCTGTTTTCCCCTACTATCACTTTGGGAATACCATATAAAAGGATCGTTCCGGAACACATCGGGCATGGCGAAAGAGTGGTGTAAAGTTCGCACTCACGGTAAACGGATGCAGGTAAGCACCCCGCATTTTCAAGTGCATCCATTTCTCCGTGGAGGATCGGGCTTCCGCTCTGAACCCGTTTGTTGTGGCCGCGGCCGATGACCTTGCCTTTGTGGACCAAAACCGATCCGATCGGGATCCCCCCTTCAGCGAAGCTTTTTTCAGCTTCCTGGTATGCTGCATTCAGAAATTCATTCATCGCTTGATCGTTATATTAATGTTCTATACCTGTATATGGATATAATAGTACAAATAAACTGCTTAAGCTAAGGTTTTCCAACTGTGCGGAAATACGACAATAGCCGGCAACCTGTACCAAAAGCGATACAATAAGCTCCTCACATGCTGACGTGACACGATGATTAAGATATGTTTTCAACGCGGTAGCCTCTAAACCACGTCTTTCAAAGTTTGGTACACTGATTGAATGAATTGTGTTACCTAAGAAATTACCTATGAAAATCGTTTATAAGAATTTGCATATAACAGACGCAAATGATGCATCGGCGTTATCGAACACAAGTGATGTATTGAAGGCCATTTATAAAGCAGTTGAGACCTGTATTGTACGGCAACTGTATCCGGACAATTACAAGTTCCACGCCTAATGCCTGAAAGTGATCCTGCAACCATAAAAACGGCGAAAAGGTAAGTAATTGGGCTTGAGCGGTGTAAAAAAAAAGTATAGAAAAAAAGAAAAAAGGATTTGACAAACAGCTTAGTTAGTGTTACCTTTACACTATCTTTTCGAAACGTCTCCAAACGTTTCAATTCAGGTTTATAATTGGTTAGTTTAAAACAGTCTTCTGCTCATCAGAAGACTGTTTTTTTTTTTGCTGGTGACGCAGGGCTCTTTTTTTTTCTAAAACCCGCCAATAAGAATTTGACTTACGTTTCAAGGAACAGTATGTTTGTACTGACCTTTAAATGGAAAAACTCAAATTACTGAACGCGATCATCAACACGGCAATTGATGGTATCATCACCATTGATTATCGTGGAAAGATAGAGTCGATAAATCCAGCTGCCTCCAGGCTCTTTGGCTACCAGGAAAACGAAGTTATCGGACATAACATATCCATTCTGATGCCGGAACCCTATAAGAGTGCGCATGACGGTTACATGCAGCGGTATCAGCGTACTGGCGAAAAGCGCATCATCGGTATCGGCCGGGAAGTACTGGGTTTACGAAAAGATGGCACCACCTTTCCGTTTCGTTTAGCCGTAAGCGAAGTTCACTATGAGGACAGGATCATTTACACCGGATTTGTCCACGATCTTTCGAAAGAAAAAGCGGCGGAAGAAAAATTGCTGAAATATACCAGCGAGCTTGAAGAGCGGATAAAAGAGCGTACCCAGGTACTTCAGACCCTGGTAAACGAGCTCGAAAAGGCCAAAGAAGATGTAAGTCTATCCTTAGAGAAGGAAAAAGAACTTAATCAGCTGAAGACCAGATTTGTATCCATGGCTTCGCACGAATTCCGGACACCGTTGAGTTCCGTGCAGCTTTCGGCATCGCTGATCGAAAAATATCTGCAGAAACCAGATCCGGAGAACATCAAAAAGCACACAGGAAAGATCAAGAATTCGGTGGGACACCTGACGGGCATCCTGAACGACTTTCTTTCACTGGAAAAACTGGAGGCCGGCAAAACGGAGGCTGAGTTTCTTGATTTTGATATCGTAAGGTTCTCTGAAGATATCATTGAAGAAATGCAGCTGATAGCCAAACAGAACCAGCATATCGTTTACCAGCATACCGGAACTTCCAGTCAGGTACACCTCGATCCGGCGTTGTTAAAGAACTCGGTGATCAATCTGATCTCAAACGCTATTAAATACTCGGGCGAAAACACGTTCATTGAGTTCAATACGGAAGTAACGGACACCGAAATCTGCATAACTGTAAAAGACAACGGTATCGGCATTCCGGAGGAAGATCAAAAAAACCTGTTCGAGCCGTTCTTCCGGGCTCACAATACCGGAAATATTCCGGGTACCGGACTGGGACTAAACATTGTAAAAAGGCATGTCGGGCTGATGGGCGGAGAAGTTGTGTGTAAAAGCGCCCAGCATCAGGGAACCACCGTCACTCTAAACTTCAAACAGCAATGAAACCTGCAAACAGATCAGTTTTAATTATCGAAGACAACGAGGATATCCGCGAGAGCACCGCCGAAATTCTTGAACTCGCTGATTTTACCGTCTATAAGGCGGATAATGGAAAAAAAGGGGTCGAACTTGCCCAGGCTCATCTTCCAGATATTATCCTTTGCGACATCATGATGCCGGAACTGGATGGCTATGGTGTTTTATTCATGCTGAGCAAAAACGAGCAGACCGCAGGTATACCCTTCATTTTTCTGACTGCAAAAGCAGAGAGGAGCGACATGAGAAAAGGTATGGAAATGGGAGCAGATGATTACCTGACCAAGCCGTTCGACGATATGGAGCTGCTTACCGCTATTGAAAGCAGGCTTCTGAAACGTAATCAATTAAAAAAATCACTCAACAACGGCGGTTCCCTGGAAGGTTTACTGGACGAGGCCCGTTCTGCTAAATTGTTGTCCGAATTGTCAGAAAGCAGCCGGCTTAGAACCTATAAGAAAAAGCAAAACATTTACATGGAGGGCGACCAGGCGCTGAACGTTTATTTTGTTAAAAGCGGAAAGGTACGCACCTATCTGGTTTATCAGGACGGCCGGGAAATTGCCTCCGGCATATTCTCTGAAGGCGACTTTTTTGGCTATGAGGCTGTTTTATTGAACAAGCCCTATAGTAACAATGCGGAAACGATGGATGATTCCGAAATAAACCTCATTCCCAGGGATGAATTCCATACCCTTCTGTTCAAAAATCCCGGTATTTCACGAAAATTCATCCAGCTGCTTTCGGGCAATGTACACGAAAAACAAGATCAGCTGTTGAAGCTTGCTTATAATTCAGTACGAAAACGGGTAGCCGATGCGTTGGTTAGTCTGGCTGAAAAATTCGGTCAGTCCGCCGCCGACATCAGTACGATTAGGGTAAGCCGTGACGATCTGGCCGCCATGGTTGGCACCGCTAATGAAACGATCAGCAGAACACTGGCCGACTTCAAGGAAGAACGACTTATCGAAAAGGAAGGCAGTGCTATTAGAATACTTTCAATAAGTAAATTGCGACGCATCAAGCAATAAGTGACGAAGATCATTTTTTCGCCTGATTAGACTCATACGCCCACCCGGGCATCCCGCCTAATTTTGAGCAAAGATTAAATTTGCATGAAGGCGGTTGCATACAGCATTAAACCCTTTGAAAAGGAACTTCTTATTAAGGCCAATGAGAAAAAGCACGAAATTACCCTGATCTCCAATAGGTTAAGCTTCGATACCATTTCCTACGCCCAAGGAAAAGATGCCGTTCTGGTGTTTTCCTGCGATGACGTATCGGCTCCTATCCTTCAGAAGCTGAAAGAAATGGGAGTAAAATATATAGCCACCAGATCTACAGGTACCGATCATATCGATATTACTGAAGCCGGGCGACTGGGAATTAAAGTGGCCAACATCCCCGCCTACTCCCCGGAATCTATTGCCGAACACGCCATGACACTGATCCTGGCGCTTTGTCGCAATATTCTCCCTGCCCACAAACAGATGCTTGAATACGACTTTTCACTGGACAACCTCGTTGGTACTACTATCCGGAATAAGACCGTGGGTATCGTGGGTTTTGGAAAGACCGGAAAAGCACTTGCCTGTATTTTGCGCGGATTTGGCGCCCGTATCATGGTGAGTGAGGTTCTGGACGTACGGCAGGAATGTGCTGATCTCGGTGCTGAACAGGTAACATATGAGGAGCTCCTGGCGCAGTCGGACATCATTTCACTGCATGTCCCGCTCAATGACGAAACCCGTCATATGATCGACGCCCCGGCGATTGAGAAAATGAAGGACGGCGTGGTGCTGATCAATGTAAGCCGCGGCGCTCTGTTTAATTCGAGGGACGTTCTTGAAGCCTTGCAAGATGAAAAGATAGGCAAACTTGGAATGGATGTCTACGAGTTCGAGCATAATGTGTTCTTCTTCAATCACCGTCAAAATCCGATCAAAGACCAGATGCTCAAAACCTTTATTCAGCATTCACGGGTACTGATCACCCCTCACCAGGCATTTTTAACCAGAGAGGCGCTTCAGATCATCGCCGAAAGAACGATAAAGAACCTTGATCTGTGGACAAGCGGCCAATGCGTTGACGATGCGTGCTGCTGCATTAAAGAATGTCTTGTTCCGAACCCATCATCATTAACAGCATGATCACATCAGATCTGATAAAGAAATATAACGTTGCCGCTCCGCGGTATACCAGCTACCCTACAGTACCTTATTGGGAAACAGAATTATGGAGTAAAGAGCAGTGGCTCATGAGTATCAGGAAAGCATACAAAGAAAGCCGTGAAGATGGCATAAGTATTTATGTGCATCTCCCCTTCTGTGAGAACCTGTGTACCTATTGCGGCTGTACCACCCGTATCACTAAAAACCATAAAGTGGAAGATCCGTACATCGCAGCTGTTATTAAGGAATGGCAAATGTATGTTCGTGAACTCGGACAAAAACCCCGCGTGAAAGAAATTCACCTTGGTGGTGGCACTCCGACGTTCTTTGCACCGGAAAACCTCGAAAAGCTGATGAATGGTATTCTGGAGAATGCCGAGGTAGTTGACGGCGCAGAGTTCTCTTTCGAAGCTCATCCCGCCAATACAACATATGCGCATTTAAAGTCGCTATATCATTTCGGTTTCCGGCGATTAAGCCTCGGCATACAGGATTTTGATCCTGCCGTACAGGAGATCATCAACCGTCGTCAAACCGTCGAACAGGTAGACACGGTTACCCGTGAGGCCCGTGCACTCGGATACACGTCGATCAACTACGATCTGATCTATGGTCTGCCGTTGCAGAAGCTGGCCAGCGTTGAAGACACTATTAGTAAAGTGATCAGCCTGCGTCCGGATCGCATCGCGTTTTACAGCTATGCCCATGTGCCGTGGATCAAACCGGGGCAGCGCCGTTTTACTGAAGCCGACCTGCCTGAAGACGAGGAAAAACGCAAGCTTTACGAGCGTGGCCGGGAACTGCTTACCGACGCCGGCTATTATGATGTTGGTATGGATCATTTTGCCCTGCCAACAGACAGTCTATACCTGTCGGAAAAAAACAAAACGCTGCACCGTAATTTCATGGGATACACTCATCAATACACCAAATTATGCATTGGCCTGGGCGTTTCATCCATTGGCGACAGCTGGTACGCGTTCGCCCAGAATATTAAAGTGGTCGAGCCCTACCTGAAAGCTGTAGCTGAGGGACGTTTCCCAATGTTCAAGGGACATGTGCTGACCACTGACGACCTGAAACGTCGCAAAGACATCCTGAATATCATGTGTAACGGCGATTCCTTACTGGATAGTTCCGATCCGTCTTACGCAACGATCCGCAAGCGTCTGGCGCCACTTGAAAGCGATGGTCTGATCAGACTGGAACGCGATCGCATTCACGTTACGGAAGAAGGAAAAGCGTTTTTACGGAATATTTGTATGGCTTTTGACGAACGGCTGTGGGATAAACAACCACAAAGCCAGATCTTCAGTATGGCAGTGTAATTCTTAATCATCTCTTTGCTAACACAACCTTAACTATGTCCCACACTTTTCATATCCCTGTTTTAGGGCTTGGATTTTCTATTGATACCCCGCTTAAAGTAGCCAGATTCGGCATTTCGTCGGTGGCTTCGATCGTAGACGATGAACTGATCGAACGAATGCGGAAGTACCATGCTGAAAAAAACAACAGGCCATATACTGAAATTGGAAAAAACGAGCCAGACGCCCGGGCGCGGCGCATTACCGGGTATCTAAATTTACTTGATCAGCTGATCGATGAACAATTCGATGAGTTGCGTACCGGTCCGTTCAATGAGAAATCAGAGCTTACCCGATATTTTGACCTTCTGCCGGATCACTCCGACCTGAAGCAGCAGTATCTGACGATGCTGAAAACCAATGATCAAACCGAACGGACGGCGCTTCAGAACCAGCTTCGACAAAGGATACAAAAAGGTGCTGTCGATGTTAACATCATGTCGAAGGTAGATAAGATAAACTACCAGAAGAATGGTACTCCGCTTGGTGATGAATTTACGGATGCCCTGGCATCACTGCGCGGTTTTGCCTTGAGCAACCTCAATGCGTCGGTTGTTCTTTCTGCCGGAATGAATCCACGGCT
Organism: Sphingobacteriaceae bacterium; assembly: GCA_036405495.1. Classification (GTDB taxonomy): domain Bacteria; phylum Bacteroidota; class Bacteroidia; order Sphingobacteriales; family Sphingobacteriaceae; genus DASWTL01. Next base: position 16,423 of record DASWXL010000174.1, read on the forward strand.
TTACAGTTACCTGGAGTCATTTGCCGATTTTTTCCCTCAGGTTGACGGATCATTTAAGAAACGCATAATTCTTAAGGTCAGCGACTACCGTTCGGCTAATATCCAGGCAAAATTCCTGGCAAAAAAGGGCTTGTGGATCTCAGAGTTCAGGATCGAATCCGGACTGAACTGCGGCGGGCACGCTTTTGCAACTGAAGGTTATCTGCTCGGGCCGGTACTGGAAGAGTTCAGGCAAAGAAGGCATGATCTCCGTGGCGAGATCTTTTCTATCTACCAACAAGCGCTTAAGAATAAGAGCATCGATCTTGCAGAACCTCCGGCCATGCGGATAACCGTACAGGGCGGCATCGGCACGGCGGCAGAAGATCGTTTTCTCATGAGTTACTATGAGCTGGACGGAACCGGCTGGGGAAGTCCGTTCTTACTTGTTCCGGAGGTAACAAACGTTGATGAAACGACCCTTCACGATCTGGAGTCAGCGACGCCAGATGACTTTTATATCAGCGGAGCTTCACCTTTGGGAGTTCCGTTCAACAACTTCCGGAAAAGCGGTGCAGAAAAACAGCGTTTGGAACGTATAGCCAAAGGTCGCCCGGGAAGCCCGTGCACAAAGAAGTTCCTGGTGTCTAATTCTGAGTTCACACCTGAACCTATTTGTACCGCCTCCAGGGAATATCAGGACCTGAAAATCAAGGAACTTAACACTTTTGATCTCGATACCGAAACTTATCAGAAACGTTTTGACGAGATCACGGAGAAAACATGCCTTTGTGTGGGCCTTTGCAGCTCCGTGTACCTGAAGAACGATATGCTGAAGCCCCGTGAGAACAAGGCGGTCAGCATTTGCCCGGGACCGAACCTCGCCTACTTCTCCGGAACTTTCTCGCTGGAAGAAATGGTTAAGCATATTTACGGTAAGATCAATGTGCTGAAAAGTACCGACCGGCCGCATATGTTCATTAACGAACTCAATCTCTACGTCGATTATCTCAAGAAAGACATCAGCAGCTACATGGCTGATATCACGGAGAAGAAGGAAAAACAGCTGATGAAGTTTAAGCAACAGCTCCTGCAGGGTATTAAGTATTACCAGGACCTTTTGCCCAGGCTGACCGATAACATGCAGTTTTTAAATGAACTTAAGCGTGAGCTGTTTTTGAGCGAAGAAAGACTGGAAAAACTTTCGCTTCAACCGTGTGAGGCCTAAATGTGACTTAGATCACAACAGACGATAACTGCTGTCATTTAACTGCCATTACATTTCAACGACATTTGACGTTAACAAACCATTCTACATAAATGTCAGAAACAGTAATAGCAACAGCATGCTACCATTGCGGTACCGCAGTAGACGAGCCGGTTTACGTTCTGGACGACAAGCAGTTCTGCTGTATCGGTTGCCAGAGCGTTTTCCAGGTGCTATCTGCCAATAACCTTTGCAGTTACTATAAGTATAACGATACACCGGGCCAAACACAGAAGCTCGGCGATCAGCATTTCGAATATCTGGACGAGCAGGAGATCATCAAACAGCTGGTCGACTATACAGATGAAAGCCTGACAGTGATCACCTTTTATATTCCGGCGATCCACTGCAGCTCGTGTATCTGGCTGCTGGAGCACCTGCATAAGATCAATCCGGCGGTAATTCATTCGCGGATCGACTTTCTGAAAAAACAGGTTTCTATCACCTTCAAACACCAGGAACTATCGCTCCGAAAACTTGTTGAGCTCCTTGTATCGGTAGGCTATGAGCCGCTGATCAGCCTTCAGGATGTGGTGAAGGAAAAGCAGAACACCGTAAACCGCGACCTCATCAAGAAGATCGCCGTTGCGGGATTGTGTATGGGTAATGTAATGCTTTTCAGTTTCCCGGAATACCTTGGCCTTTCGGCCGTTGAACAGCAGTACCAGGTACTGTTTGGCTGGTTGAACCTGGCCTTCATAATACCTGCGACGTTCTATTGTGGCCGCGAATTCTTTGTATCGGCCTGGGGCGGACTAAAAAACAAGATCATTAATCTGGATGCCCCTCTCGCGCTCATTATCGCCGTATTATTTGTTCGTTCAGCATTTGAGATCATCACTCAAACCGGACCTGGTTTCTCAGATACACTTACCGGTCTGGTGTTTCTCCTGTTAATGGGCCGATGGGTCAAGCAGCGTACCTACTATCATCTGTCGTTCGATCGCGATTATCGTTCGTATTTTCCGGTGGCCGTCACGGTGCTTCGCCGTGATAAGGAGCGTGCGCTGGCCATCAATGAACTGGCCGTGGGCGACAGAATGTTCATCCGCAACAATGAGATCATTCCGGCAGATTCCATCCTGATGAAAGGTGAAGGTTATTTCGACTTCAGTTTCGTGACTGGCGAATCTGCTCCTGTACGCAAGGTACTGGGTGAAATCGTGTATGCCGGCGGACGCCAGGTTGGTGAAGCAGTGGAGCTGGAAGTTATCAAACCGGTGTCGCAAAGCTACCTGACCCGTTTATGGAACAATGAGACGTTTACAGTAAACGACAGCAAGATCCGCAATTTTAACGACAGCATTGCCAAATACTTCAGCCTGATAGTTTTTATTGTTGCCTTTACATCGACCGGCTACTGGCTGGCGGCCAATGATACCGATAAGGCCTGGGGGGCTTTTACCGCTGTTTTAATTGTTGCGTGTCCATGTGTACTCGCTCTGAGCACACCTTTTACCCTTTCTGCCATTCTGGGGCTTTTTGATAAAAATCGTTTTTATTTAAAGAACACCGACGTTGTCGAACAGCTGGCACGGGTTGACACCATCGTTTTCGACAAAACGGGAACCATTACATCACCGGAGGCGGTAGATCTCACCTTTACAGGCGACCTGACCACATCCGACAAGGGATTGGTAGCTTCCCTGGCGCGCAACTCATCACACCCGTTAAGCAGAGAAATAATCAAGTGGCTTAAAGCAGATGCTTTTCAGGATGTTTTAAACTTTCAGGAGCTGGCCGGAAAAGGTCTTTCCGGGATTGTGGCAAGTCAGGAACTCCGGCTTGGAAGCGCTGCATTTGTGGCATCCGCCCCACAGGAGAACACCAACTCATCCACTGTCTATCTGGAGATCAACGGCGTTTACAAAGGCTGCTTTTCCATTCGCCAACAGTGGCGTTCAGGCTTGAGAGGCCTCTTCGACCGGTTAGCCAGGAAATTTGATATTCATTTATTGTCGGGCGACAATGAAACCGACCGAAAAGATCTTCAGACCTTCTTTCCGTACCCGGAACAGATCAATTTCAGGCAAAGTCCGCACGATAAACTTGAATACATTCAAAAACTTCAGGCGGCCGACAAGAAAGTAATGATGTTTGGCGACGGGCTGAACGATGCCGGAGCCTTGAAACAAAGCGATCTGGGTGTTGCCGTAACTGATAATATCAATAATTTCAGTCCGGGTTGCGATGCCATTATGGATGGCGTATCGCTTAACAAACTCCCCTTCTTTATTGCCCAGGCAAAAGACGGCATCAGGACGATCAAAATGAGTTTTGCGATCGCTACCGGGTATAACCTGATAGGAACCTGGTTTGCAGTTCAGGGAACCCTGTCGCCTTTAACGGCCGCAGTGCTGATGCCGTTAAGTACCGTGACGATCATTCTGTTCACATCCATCTGCACCCGATATTTTGCACGTAAAAATCAATTGCGATGAACATAATTAACATCTTCCTAAGTGCCATACTGCTCATCGCTGTGGCCCTCTTTGTCATCTTTATTATAATTCCCTTATCCAGGGCAGCTAAACGAAATTAAAATGGAGATCATTTACTTCCTCATCGGTTGCAGTATCATTATTGCGCTGGTTTTTCTTGGTGCCTTTTTCTGGGCCATGAAAAACGGCCAGAACGACGACATGCAAACTCCGGCTATACGCATTCTCTTTGATGATGATAAGCCGGAATCCTGATGCAGCAGAGCCGTTCCCTTACCCGAAAACCAACACCTGGTCAAAAAGTGACGAAGATCAGTTTTTCTTCAAACCTGCATCACTGAGGCACTTCTGACAAGCCGGTAATTTTACATCCGGAAAACAATTCGACTATTTCGTTATGCTTGAGAAATTCAATTACGACAACAAGATCGTCCGGGACTTTGGTATAGCCACCATCGTGTGGGGTATCATCGGGATGACTGTGGGCTTGCTGGCAGCTATGCAGTTATTTAAACCGGAGATGAACATGGGAAGCCAGTACACTACCTTCGGGCGTATCCGTCCGCTGCACACCAACGCGGTGATCTTTGCCTTTGTGGGCAACGCCATTTTTATGGGTGTCTATTACTCCCTACAGCGGCTGCTGAAGGCCCGTATGTACAGCGACCTGCTCAGTAAGATCCACTTCTGGGGATGGCAGCTGATCATTGTATCAGCGGTGATAACGCTCCCGCTCGGTTTTACATCATCGCATGAGTATGCTGAGCTCGAATGGCCTATTGATATCGCCATCACACTCATCTGGGTAGTATTTGGTGTAAACATGTTCGGAACCATTATTAAACGCCGTGAGCGCCACATGTACGTGGCCATCTGGTTCTACATAGCCACGTTCGTAACGGTAGCGGTTCTTCACATTGTTAACTCCTTTCAGTTACCTATCTCAGCATTTAAAAGCTATTATATATACGCCGGAGTACAGGATGCCCTGGTACAATGGTGGTACGGTCATAATGCCGTAGCATTCTTCCTTACAACGCCGTACCTGGGGATGATGTATTATTTCCTTCCTAAAATGGCAAACCGTCCGGTTTACTCATATAAGCTTAGTATCCTGCACTTTTGGTCGCTCATATTTATCTATATCTGGGCCGGGCCGCATCACTTGCTTTATACTTCCCTGCCGGGATGGGCACAATCATTAGGTATTGTTTTCTCAGTCATGCTTATTGCGCCAAGCTGGGGTGGGATGATCAACGGGCTGCTGACGCTTCGCGGTGCATGGGACAAAGTTCGTGACGATGCAATTCTGAAATTCATGGTGGTGGGCCTTACCTGCTATGGTATGGCAACGTTCGAAGGCCCGATGCTGTCGTTGAAACAGATCAATGGTATTGCACACTTTACCGATTGGATCGTTGCTCACGTACACGTAGGTGCACTGGGATGGAACGGTTTCCTGACCTTTGCGATCCTCTACTGGTTAGTACCAAGATTATATCAAACAGAGCTATTTTCCAAGAAACTCACCTCAGTGCACTTCTGGTTAGGAACATTAGGTATTTTATTCTATGCCATCCCAATGTACTGGTCAGGCTTCGCGCAGGGACTGATGCTGAAGGAGTTCACTCCCGAAGGTATCCTCAAATATCCTTCATTCCTGGAAACAGTCATTCAGATCATCCCGATGCACATTTTCCGGTCTATCGGCGGAGGTTTCTATCTGACAGGCGTGATCCTGATGACCTACAACCTGTACAAGACCATGGCCAAAGGTAAACTGCTGGCCGATGAACCGGCCGAAGCAATGGCGCTTGCACCGGTATTTACACCGGCAGCCGGTGAAAAGACCTGGCACCGTCGCCTGGAACGCCGGCCGATGCAATTCATGGTAATTTCCATTATTGCCATCCTGATCGGCGGTATGGTTGAAATGATGCCTACCTTCATGGTATCATCAAATGTACCGACCATTTCGAGCGTGAAACCATATTCACCGCTTGAACTACAGGGTCGGGATCTGTATATACGTGAGGGTTGCGTCAACTGCCACTCTCAAATGGTACGTCCGTTCCGTTCAGAGACTGAGCGTTATGGCGACTACAGCAAAGCCGGGGAATTTGTCTACGATCACCCGTTCCTGTGGGGATCAAAGCGAACCGGTCCGGACCTGCACCGCGAAGGCGGAAAGTATTCAAACGCATGGCATTTTAACCATATGCTCGATCCAACCACCATGTCGCCAGGAAGTATCATGCCTCCTTATCCATGGCTAATTGAGCAAAAGCTCGATACCACGACCACTGCATCGAAGATATCGGCTATGCGGACACTTGGTGTACCTTACGAGGAAGGTTACGAAGCCATTGCAAATGACGACCTTAATGAGCAGGCGCAAATGATCGCCGATAACCTGGCAAAAGACAATATCAAGGTGAAAAGTGATCGCGAGATCATCGCTATCATCGCTTACCTGCAACGTTTAGGCATTGACATCAAAGCAGAGAAAACAGCAAGTAACTAGTCGGTAGTACTGAGTACCGGGGGTAGAAAGCACCCGGTACTTAGCTTCTGACTTTAAAATTTTGACTTTTCACTTAAAAGACCATGTTCAAGCAATTCATAAATAACTTTTTTGACAGCCAGGTTTACCTGATCTCATCATTGTGGATCTTCCTGATCTTCTTCCTCCTGGTAGCTGTGATGCTCATAAAAATGAACAAAGAGCACATCGAACACATGAGCAATATGCCTCTAAACGACGACGACGAAAAACTATGAAAAGACTTTTAAACACCCTTATGCTCACCTTAGCGGCGACTCCCTTGCTGGCTCAGGATGAAACGACTGAAGCTGCCGCAAAAGCAGCAGAAAGCGCAGCGCCGTCTGTATTAACGCCTACAAATATCTTTATAGGGGTTCTGATCATAGCGGCCGTACTGTTACTCATTGTTTCCGTTGTTCTCCTAAAAACCTTCAAAGCGATGGAAAAGGAGATGGCGAATCCTACTTCTTATGTGCCGGAGCAGGATAAGATGCTGGAATACGAAGAGTGGAAAGCGACTCAGAAAGATAAACCTGGTTTATGGGCCAAACTCCTGTCGCTCCGCCCGCTTTCGGAGGAAAAGGATATCATGATCGATCATGAGTTCGATGGGATCACGGAACTCGATAATCCTACTCCAGCCTGGTTTAACTGGCTTTTCGGAGTTACCATTGTTTTTGCCGTTGGTTACTTCTTCACATATGAGGTCTTTGGATGGGGACAGAACCAGGACCAGGAATACGCAACTGAAATGACCGATGCAAAGGCTGAAAAGGAAGCATATCTGGCTAAAGCCGGAAATAAGATCGATGAAAACACGGTAAAAGAAAGCCAGGATGCAGCGGTCATCGGCGCAGGACAAGCCTTGTTCAACACGAATTGTATTGCTTGCCACGGTGATAAAGGCCAGGGAACCGTTGGTCCAAACCTGACGGACGAATACTGGCTTCACGGCGGAAGTGTCAACAATATATTTAAAACCATTAAATACGGTGTTCCCGAAAAAGGGATGATAGCATGGGAAAAAACGCTTACACCCAAGCAGATCTCCGAAGTATCGAATTATATAATATCGTTAAAGGGCACTAATCCGCCGAACGCTAAAGCTCCGCAGGGAGATAAAGAGTAGTGGATTTGTATTGCCGGGCTTATTCCGGGTTTAAGATTTAGAGTTCAGAGAAGATGTCAAATACAGCAGCGAAAGCAGAAGAAAAAAAACGCCAGTGGGTTTATCCAAAACAGATGAAAGGTAAACTTTTTGCCTACCGGAATTACCTGAGTTATTTTCTGCTGACGCTGCTGTTTGCCGGCCCGGTGATCAGGATCAATGGGGAACAGCTAATTCTGCTCAATATCCTTGAGCGAAAGTTCGTATTCTTCGGAATAGTATTTATGCCGCAGGATTTCTACCTTCTGGTTCTGGCGATGTTAATTTTCATTGTTTTCATTGTTTTGTTCACAGTGGTTTTCGGACGGGTCTGGTGTGGCTGGGCCTGTCCCCAAACCATTTTTATGGAAATGGTATTCCGTAAGATCGAGTACTGGATCGAAGGTGACGCACAAAAGCAACGGAAACTGAATGCTTCTCCCCTGACCGCCGAAAAGTTCTTCAAAAAGGGCTTGAAGCATACCATCTTTCTGCTGATATCCTTTTTGATCGCCAACACTTTCCTGGCCTATATCATTGGCTCAGATGGCCTCCTCAAGATCGCGACGGAACCTGTCGGCAACCATATAATTGGTTTTATCTCCATCTGGCTCTTTACCCTGACGTTTTATGGTGTATTTGCCTATGTCCGGGAGATCGTTTGCACGCATATCTGCCCATACGGACGTCTGCAGGGCGTGTTGCTGGATAAGAAGAGTCTGGTCGTTGCGTACGACTACAATCGCGGCGAACCGCGTGAAAAGATCAGGAAAGGCCAGAAAACAGACGCAGGTGACTGTATTGATTGCGGCTTATGTGTATCTGTTTGTCCTACCGGAATAGATATCCGGAAAGGTACTCAGCTTGAATGTATCAACTGTACGTTGTGTATCGATGCCTGCGATATGGTGATGGAAAAAATTGACCGTCCGATACGCCTGATCGGCTTTAAGTCTGAGGAGCAGATCACTACAGGTGGTAAATTCAGCTTCAGCAAACGTATTTATGGCTATGCGGCTGTGCTGCTGGTTTTGATCTCTGCACTTACGACCATGCTGTTCAGTCGTTCAGACATCGGTACAACCGTTCTTCGTGCAGGCGGAACGCTGTATCAGATGCGTAATGATGGCACGGTAAGTAACCTGTACAACGCTGAGCTGATCAACAAAACGACAAAGGACATGACGTTTGAGATCAAAACCACGGATCCGTCCGCCAGAATTGAGTTCATTACGAAAAAGAAAAACCTGCAAAAAGGAGAAGCGGCCAAGCTGACGTTCTTTGTCGTCCAGCCTCAAAGTACCATAAAGAATTATAAAACGAAGATCGGAATAAATGTCGTTTCCGATGGTAAGGTATTGAGCGAAACGGAAACTACTTTCATTGCACCTCCAAACCTGTAACAATATGAACTGGGGTAAGAAAATTATTATTGGCATGGCATCATTCATCATATTCATGGTGAGCCTGGGTGCCATTATGATCATGCGCAACGACAATGACGCACTGATCGAAGACGATTACTATCAAAAAGGCATCGCATACGATAAGGATTATGATGCGAAAAAGGCGGCTATTGATGACATGGTTGTCCCTGCGATCCATACAAACGATATGGGCGTAACCATTACATTCCCGGTACCGGTCAAGTACCAGTTGATCTGCCGTCGTCTGGCTGATTATCACATGGACAAAACCTTTAACGGGTACACCGACGAAGACCGGAATATTCAGATCCCGAAGGGCATGCTTGAACCAGGTCCATGGCTGCTTCGGATCCAGTACACCGCAGAGGATAAGAACTATCTTTTCGAAGGTGAGATCGTAATGCCATGACCCTGACTGCACTCGCATTCTTCACCGGCCTTTTTGCCAGTTTGCATTGTGTGGCTATGTGCGGGCCATTGATGATGGCCTTACCATTTTCCGGACGGACGGCCTGGTATATTCTTTTATGGCAGCGACTGCTCTACCAGGCAGGAAGAATACTTACTTACGCAGTACTGGGAGCGTTGATGGGCGTCGCCGGAAAAAGCATAACGGTGCTTGGATTTCAGCAGGGCTTAAGCATCCTTAGCGGACTGCTGTTGATCGTCATCGCTGTTTTTCAATTTTCAAAAGGCCGTATTCCGGGTCTGGTTTCAATACAAGCAAAGTTTACAGCTCCCGTCACCCGATTATTGGCGCGCTACTTTGCCAAACCATATGGCAGCTTCGTGGCAGGCGCCCTGAACGGATTAATTCCATGCGGTATTGTATACATGGCGCTGGCAACAGCGCTTAGCAGCGGATCTGTCGCCGAGGCGGCGAGGTTCATGACTTTTTTCGGCATTGGTACCACTCCCCTTTTACTGCTGAGTTCGGTATTGCCCGTTATTCTTAGGAAAGCAATAAAACCCAGGTTGTCAACTATTACCCCGATCATTCTACTGGTTACCGGTAGCTGGCTCTTTATCAGGGGACTCAACGTTGATATCCCGCACCTGGTTTCACGTATTGACATTTCGGCGATACCATTTTGCAACTGATCCGCCTTCGGTATCGGAACGGCCCGCGTAAACAATTCTGGCATTTGCGGTTTTATCTTGTATAAACGGCGTCAAGTGCTTCATGAGAAAGATATTCCGTACTACAACTGTATTATTTCTGGGACTGGCTGTTCTGCTTCTTATCGGAATAAATTCAAAAGCTCGGGCTTTGGTAGTTAGAGCATTGATCCGCGTTGGTGTTTATGAGCCCAATGTAAGCGGATTGAAACCGAAAGCAGCAGCGATCACCCCGAACGAACCGAATGCTATGAAGCCGATGCCGGACCTGTTGTTCCGCGATGCCGATGGAAAAGCGGTGTCAATCACTGAGCTGCGCGGCAAAGTCATCTTCCTGAATTTTTGGGCAACCTGGTGCCCGCCGTGTATTGCTGAAATGCCGTCGATAAATACGCTTTATAATAATGTAAAGTCAAACGGGAATATCGTTTTTCTAATGGTGGATGTAGATGGAAATGCGGGGCGTTCAAAAAAAATTATGCAAAAAAAACAATTCAATCTTCCTGTTCATGTGCCCGAAAGCAGCATTCCAGAGACGATTTTCAGGGGAACAATTCCAACAACGCTCATAATTAATAAGGAAGGTTTTATCGTATTTCACGAACAAAGCATGGCTGATTACAGTGCTGATCATGTAAAGGAATTTATGTTGCAGCTTGCCGGTCAATAATAGCAATTATTTGTGATTAAAAGTTGTCCTTTCGCCGATCCTGATTTGATCTGCCGTATTTACTTCACGTGTACGTTTATCCTCACACAAACCGGCCACTTCTTAAGTTAAGATATTTAACCGTTTACAATTTATTTTCTACTTTTGATCACACACATAACTATATACAATGGCAACTAAAAGAACCGACATCCTTTCCATTCTGAAAGAAGAAAAACAGTTTTTAGAAAAACAATTAAAAAAGGTTGATACTGCTATCGCAGCGTTCTCTGAAGATGAAGCCCCGGCTCCGAAAACAGGTAAAAAACGTGGACCAAAACCTGGCAGGAAAGTTATTACGGGTAAAAAAAGAGGAAGGAAGCCTAAAACCGTGGCCGCTGCTCCTGATGCTGAAACAACCGGTTCGGAGACTGTTGGTAGTCCGGAGCTGGGCTAACCTGAAAAGATCTGAGGGTCAATCCTGTTAGCAACACAGGGTTGATCTCTATTTCCTATTTCCCCTCCCTACGCCATCTTTCAATTGATTCTTCTGGTGACAGTTTCACTCTAAAAAAGAAAGGTGTGTGAGAAATCAAAATTCACAGTCTGTTACTTATTTAAATTTGCACGCCACTACTATGTGCAAAAAGTCAACAACATAACTCAAATCACTACTCATTTAAGAAATTCATTAAAATCCTCAGAAGTGATTATATAATTTTATTCCATCGAAGCGAACGTTAAAGGTTCTTTCCGTACAAGTAAACTTAATTCTGACGCTCTATGAAAAACAGATTATCCTTTTACTTACTGGTTGGTTTCGTTCTTTCCTCTTGCAGTTCTTATAAAGAAGTCCCGTATTTCCAGGATCTCGACCGACAAACCAGCTGGAAAGAAAGCATTCAAAACTATGCTGCAGCAACCATTCAGTCAGAGGATATTTTAGGCATCAATGTAGCTAGTTTGAATCCTGAGGCGTCTTCAGTATTTAATTACAGTTTGAACCCGGTCGCCGGAGTAAGTTATAATAATACCGACAATCCGGTGATGGGATATCTGGTGGATCCGGATGGTAAAATTTATTTGCCATTGCTTGGGGAGGTTAAAGCTGCGGGATCTACAACCGCGCAATTAAGAGAAGACATCCGAAAAAAGTTACTTAATTATTTACGGGATCCGGTCGTAAACATTCGTATGCTGAATTTCAAAGTTTCGGTGATGGGTGATGTTTTGAATCCCGGAGTCTATAAAATCCACAATGAAAAGGTAACAATTACTGAAGTTCTGAGTATGGCTGGCGATTTGAATATTACGGCAAAGCGCACCAATGTGCTCCTGATAAGGGAACAGAATGGTAGTCGGGAATATATCCCCATTGATTTGACATCTAAAGAAATATTTCAATCGCCGTACTATTATTTGAGAAGTAATGATGTAATATATGTACAGCCCGATAAAACGAAATATGACTCGGTTGACAGGACCTACCGCAGTGCCGGTTTGATTCTTTCAGCGCTTTCGATTGTCGCTATTGTGCTTACACGAAACTAGTGATGATGCTTGAAATCTGACACCTGTTGATTTTTTGTATTCGTTAGAACCGATGCTTGTTGCATTGGAGTTCGAATCGCCTGTAAAGGCACCAAATACTTTTATAACATAACTTCAGCAATGTGAGTTAGAGGGCGAAGCCCCGTCCACTTTTGCTTTTACTCTTCCTATATTCCAGACAATGTGAGCCAGGAGGCGAAGCCGCGTCTTCTTCACAGGCTTTGAATGCTAAATCGATTGCACTATGGAAACAAAATGGTACGCAGTTTATACTAAGCCACGGTGGGAAAAGAAAGTATCAGACGGGCTTTGCCGGAGCAGAATAGAAAACTACTGCCCATTAAACAAAGTAGTACGCCAATGGAGCGACCGAAAGAAAACAATTGAGGAACCATTGTTCACTTCATATGTGTTTGTGAAAATTAATGCCAATGACCATACAAACGTTCGAAGAGTAGATGGTGTGGTAAACTTTGTTTATTGGCTGGGAAAACCCGCCGTTATCCGTGATGAAGAAATAAACTCGATTCGTGATTTTTTAAAGGAGTATTCCAATGTATCAATACAGAAAGTATCCGCAAAGGTTGATGATCAGATAAAAATTACGAGCGGACCTTTTGCAGAAATGGTAGGACGGGTCATTGCCGTAAAAACAAAAACGGTAAAGGTGCTGCTACCAACACTCGGTTACATTCTGACAGCGGAAGTAAAAAAAGGAGAAATCAGAGTTATGGCAAGCGAATTTAAACAATCGTTCATTTGGTAATCAACTCATCTTTATGTGCGGTATACTTGGCAGCGTGAATATCGACTGCACAATGAAATATTTAGATTCGATCAAACATCGGGGGCCGGATGCCTCTGGTCACCTGAATGTCTCCGATAGTAAACATCAGGTTGAATTTTTACATCGGCGCTTGTCCATTATTGATTTAAGTGATGCAGGTAGCCAGCCTATGAGCTCGTATGATAAGCAGGGTGTATTAATATTCAACGGTGAGATCTATAATCATTTAGAATTGAAGAGCAAACTTACCGGTATTTCCTTTGCCGGTGCATCGGACACCGAAACGATTGTAAATTATTTCAGAAAGTTTTCATTCGATAAATGTATAGGGGATCTTAATGGAATATTTGGGCTGGCCTATCTCGATAAAGAAAAAATGCAATTGTACCTTGCGAGAGACCGATATGGCGTAAAGCCATTATATTATTATTATAACAGTGAGCAGATTATTTTTTCTTCAGAAATCAGGCCAATTAAAAGCCATTTAAATCCGGAAATTGATCGCGGTACTTTACTTAATCTTCTAAAGGTCAGGTACACTCCTGCTCCGTTCACCATCTATAGTCAAGTTTTCAAACTTGAACCAGGGCAAGTGATCACTATTGATCTTAGCCTCCAAAGAATGGCGGTTAAAAAAGAATACTTTGTAAAGCCGTCGCCCACCCTTGGAACCCGGAAAGGTGATAAAACTCAACTGGTCAGGATATACGGTGATCTTTTTGAAAAAGCAGTAGAACGGCAACTGATGTCTGATGTAGAAGTTGGAGTATTATTAAGCGGTGGTATCGATTCGGCGCTGGTTGCTGCGATCGCAAATCGCAAGTGCCAAAACAAAATAAAGGCGTTCACTATAGGCTTCGAAAGTGATCATCCAGACGTCGATGAAATTACTTTCGCTGATGAAACTGCCCAATTACTGGGGCTGGAGCATTATTGTAAGCGAATAAGTTTAAATGATTTCTTAGGGTCTATCAGCAACACCGTTCGGATTATTGAGGAGCCTATTGGAACGACCTCCATAATTCCTATGTACTATTTATCTGAACTGGCAGCCTCTCATGTAAAAGTCGTTTTAAGCGGGCAGGGAGCTGATGAACCGCTGGGAGGTTATTATAAATACAAAGGACTATCCTTGCTGGCGAACACACGAATACTTAAAAAGGCTTTCCCGAACTTTTTTAAACGTATCAATTTAGGCAAGCTCAAAAACGATAAAGCACGACGATTTTTGTCTTCTGTTCTGGCAAAAGACAGCATAGACGCGTTCATTGAATACAACTCAATTACCTCTAAAGGGACGTTGGCCGAACTCATTAACGCAAATTATTACGACAGCGGGATAAAATCGTCCAATGAAAAGCTATCCCAATTCTACAGTATCCTTAAGGAGAGAACAGAAAGTAGCAAAAATATCAGAGATCTTTTCCTCTATTACGATCTGAGAACTTGCCTTGCGGATGATATGCTCATGTATACAGACAAGATAACCATGAATTTCAGCCTGGAATGCAGAGTACCAATTCTTGATAATGACTTAATCGATTTTGTCGAATCCTTAAACAGTAAGTATAAGTTTAACACCCGAAACGGAAAGCTGATACATAAGGAATTTGCAAAAGAATACTTACCATCCACTATAATCAATCGAAAGAAACTGGCTTTTAAATCGCCTGCGAAGCATTGGTTTAATCAAAACCATGAACAAATAATAGAAGCTTTCGCCTCAGGACAGAAATTCAACAGCATTTTTAACAGAAAGGCGATTTCCAAACTGCTTAACGATCATTCTATCGGCAACAACCTGGAAAACATTATTTTCCTTTTATTGAGCTTGCGATATTTCTTAGAAGATATCGAACAAAACTCGTAGACAGAGACTGCTTCTTAGAACGTCTTAACCACTCAGTGATATCCGAAAATTTCGTTAAAGAAATCTCTAATTAAATTATTACATAAAGCTACAATAAGTCATTAAATAATATGGTAAGAGTTGGTTTAATCGGCGCAGGAAAAATGGGTATATCTCATCTGTCAATCTTAGGCGCCCATCCTGAGGTGGAAGTCGTAGGTGTTTGTGACACGTCCCGACTGGTGATTGGGGCGTTAAGTAGATACTCCCCGTTTCCATGTTTCACGGAGTATAAAAAAATGCTGAACACGGCTAAACCGGATGCGGTCTTTGTCGCTGCTCCCACTAAATCACATGCACCCATAATCCGGGACCTGATTGGTAGTAATATTCATGTTTTTACGGAGAAGCCTTTCTGTTTATCTTCTGAAGAGGGTGTTCCACTAATTAAGATGGCAAAGGAGAAGGGAATAGTAAACCAGGTAGGCTACCACAATCGGTTTGTTGGAACTTTCAATGAAGTAAAAAAAATACTTAACCTGGGCTTTCTAGGCGAAATTGTCCATTTTTCTGCAGAAGCTTACGGACCTGTCGTCCTAAAAGATAAGCAGGGCACCTGGCGTTCCAAGCCGAATGAAGGTGGCGGTTGTTTGATGGATTATGCCTCTCATGTTCTCGATCTGATACAATTTCTGTTAAGTCCCGTAGAGAAAGTTCATGCCAGTTTAATAAAATCCGTTTACTCACAACATGTTGACGACGCTATTTATTCACTGCTGCAACTTGAAAATAATGTCACAGGGGTATTATCGGTAAACTGGAGCGATGAAAGTTATCGAAAAATGTCCACATCGGTTACTTTGATGGGAACCTGCGGCAAAATCATTTCCGATGGAAATGAACTCAAGGTTTACTTCAAGACATCCGAATGTCCACCAGGATACACAAAAGGCTGGAATGTAAAGAACATTACTGATTTGACAAGCCCGGTAAATTTTAACCTGAGAGGTGAGGAATATTCAGCGCAGATCGACCATTTTATCTCGGCGGTGCAAAAGAGAGTGCTGAACGACAAAAATTCTTTTGAGACATCCTGGTTTACAGATAAAGCAATCGAATTAATTAGAAAATCAGTAAAGCTCAACTAATGGAGAGGATTATATTTGGTGATAACCAGTTTTTTGCGGTAAATCACATTTCAGACGAGAAATCACGGCTACAGGCAATAAAGTTTAATACGGACGGTGCAATACTTCGAACTCTGGATTATGCGATAGGTCACGGCGTGAATACTTTTATGTGTACCACACATGACCGGATAGCTGCCATATGCGAGGCGGTTCTTTCTGACCAGGCGAAATACAGCAATTTTAAAATCTATCCGTGTATGCCTTACGCACATAAGTATGCCAATGCCATAACAGAGCTTGGAATAAGCGGCACGCTTAGAGAATATCTTCCAGGTAATTTTTTCGGCTCTCTTTTAAAGGGCGGAATGGCCTTTTTATCAAAAGATCTGCTAGCTGTTATGCAGCTGATGATCGACGCTGAAATGAAAATGTTCAAGGGTATTGACACGCCGGTGATATTTCTTCAAAATATTATTACTGATCTGCTATTAGGCTTGCGAATGCCGAAGATACTGGTAGCTTTTCATGATTATATAAAATTGAAGTATAACGCAGAGGCCGGCTTTATCACAATGAACCTACCGATACTAATAAGCACCCTGGAACAGACGGGAATTAAAAACCCTATCGTTTGCTCCTCGATAAATCTGGCTGGCTTCAGAATGTCCGGGGGAAAAAGTATCTACGAACATACACTGGGAACAAAGAAGTTCCGTGCAATCGCTATGCAGATCTTTGCAGGAGGAGCCGTTTCCCCCCAGAAAGCGATCGAGTATGTTTGCAACCTCCCCAATATCGAATCCATACTTTTTGGAGCGTCATCCCGCAACAATATTCAGGAAACCGTCTCACTTATAAATCAATTTGACAACTTCAGGGCAAACAATCGGCCTGATATAAAAGAACAAGTATTGACCGTAATCTAACCCGCATGAAAGTTCTTTTTGTAACTAATATGTATCCGACCAAAGAGCATCCGGCCGATGGCGTTTTTGTAAAGGAACAAATTGATAGTATTACGCAAGCATTTAAGTGCCAATATGATCTTTATTATATCAATGCTAAACAAAAAGGGAAACTTAATTATCTGATTTCCCTACTTGCTTTACCGTTTAAGATCAGGTCATCGCGGTACCAAATTATTCATATTCATTATGGTATATCCGGCCTGTTTTTACTTCTGTTCAAGCCCAGACTCTCAAAGATATTTCTGACCCTTCACGGTGGCGACATCCTGGATAAACAGGGTTACTTCATCCAGGTGTTTCTAACCAAAAGAATTTTAAGCAGGGTTGATAAGGTCTTTCTTCAAAACGAAGAAATGAAAGATATTGTAAGGGAATACAATAAAAATTATGAAATAATACCCTGCGGAGTTAATTCAGAATTTTTTCGGCCAATTACTATCTACGACAAAGCCGACGTTAATACCCGATTGATCATATTTCCCAGCAGTCCCGACAGGTGGGAGAAAAATTTTCAGCTTTTTGCCGATGCCATGGAGCATTTAAAAAAGACGTCATCTTACAAAATAGAATTCGACTGCTTGCATAACCTTTCCAGATCAGAGGTCCGGGAACTCCTTAATCGTGCCGACTGCTTATTGCTCACCTCAATAAGCGAAGGTTCACCTCAAGTA
>DASWXL010000175.1:0-13756 GCA_036405495.1 Sphingobacteriaceae bacterium
TCCTTCGATAGTGTTGTTGAGAAGATCAACCAGCAGGTGCATCGGATCGCCGAAACGCTGGACGCCCGTGATAAAGAGGTTATTATACGAGTGCAACGCTCCGGCCAGAGCAGGGAAATCAGTTTGGGTGCTGACCCTATCTCTTTTTAACCTTTACCGCATTCAGGCCTTTTTGCCCCATTTCTGTTTCAAAGGATACCTTGTCGTTTTCTTTCACCGCCTCGGCTAATCCGTTCACATGAACAAAAATGCTCTCACCGGTTTGATCTTCCCGGATAAATCCGTAACCCTTCGATTCATTGAAAAATGTAACGGTGCCGAGTCGGACAACATCCTGTTCGATTGCCTCCTGTTTAGCGACACCGATCTGGATATCTTCGGCGTTGATCTTTTTCTTCTTCGTCGGATCTGGGGGAGTTGATGTGATGTTTCCGTTCTCATCAACATAAGCCATCATTTCTTCGAGGCTCTTTCCCTTGCTTGAAGCCGCTTTCCGTTCTTCAGCTTTTTCTCTTTTTTCCTGTTGTTTCTTTAATCTTTTCTTTTCTTTCTCTTTCTTACTGAACGTCTCCGTTGATCTGGCCATATTTCTATTTTAATTCTTGTCGCTTATGCGTTTCATGTAAAGGTCGGCATTTAAACTCACAGCAGCAGCCTTTTTTCAAATAAAGACTAAAACAAGGCTAAAAGTTTGCAGTTTTGCAGACGATACGCATGAATAATACAGAACATCAACTTCGTTCGGTTAAGGTTACACGGTATGTTACGCCCCTGCGGGAAGGTGGTTCGTTGCCCGCTATTGCCGAAGCGGATGATGATTTTCTGTACGTCCTGAAATTTCGGGGAGCCGGTCAGGGGGTGAAGGCGCTGATAGCAGAGCTGATCGGAGGCGAGATCGCAAGGGCGCTCGGATTGAAAGTTCCGGAGATCGTTTTTGCGGATGTAGATGCTGCTTTTGGCCGTACAGAGCCCGATGAGGAAATACAGGACCTGTTGAAGTTCAGCGAGGGACTGAACCTTGCGTTGCATTATTTGTCCGGCGCTATAACCTTCGACCCCACGGTCAATGGTATCGATCCACTGTTAGCCTCCAAGATCGTATGGCTTGACTGCTTATTGACCAATGTCGACCGCACACCGCGAAATACCAACATGTTGATCTGGCACAAGGAACTGTGGCTGATCGATCACGGCGCAGCTTTGTATTTTCACCATTCCTGGAATAACTGGGAGGAGCAGGCCCGGCGGCCATTCGTGCAGGTAAAAGATCATGTTCTGCTTCCCCGTGCTGGTGAACTGGCCGTGGCTGACGCCGGCTGCCGAAGCATATTGACCTCCGCCCGTATACGCTCAATTGTTTCACTGATACCCGACGAGTGGCTTGAAAATGATTCGGCCGGCAAGGCCGCAGAGCATCGTGAAGTTTATGCGCGGTTTCTGGAGACAAGGGTCGCTGAATCTCAAATATTTGTAAATGAAGCGCAGCATGCAAGAGCATCACTTATTTGAGTATGCCGTTATCCGCGTTGTTCCTAGGGTCGAACGCGAGGAGTTCCTGAATGTAGGTGTCATTCTGTATTGCGCAAAAAAGAAGTTTATAAAAGCGCTGGTCCACCTCGGGATGGAAAAACTTCAGGCTTTCTCTCCTGAACTGGATATTGAAGAGCTGAAAGACCATCTTGAGGCTTTTTGCCGGATCAGTGCCGGCGGAAAGGAAGGCGGGCCTATCGGCCAGCTTGATGCGGCATCAAGGTTTCGCTGGCTTACAGCAACCCGCAGTACCATCGTGCAGGCCTCAAAAGTGCATCCCGGGTTATGCATTGATCCGGAAGAAACGCTTGACCGGTTGTTTAAGCAATTGGTGCTGTAGCTATCATCCAAACGGGCATGTTACGGCACGAATTCCGATTTTTCGGCTGCAAAGACCGTTTGTCATCTTTTTTTCAAACGCTGATATTGTTGTAACCTGCGTTTTCCTTTTCCGTAACGGTGAGTGAAAGTAATGTTTTCATAGTAGGACTTATGTGGGTTTAGTTGGAAGGAGCGCGAAAGCGCTCCTTTTTTTGCTTTGTTTTGTGTAACCGTACACTGTAAACCGGCGTCGAATAAGAAATATGCCGCATTCTTTCATGATACTTAAGACCAGGATCTGTCTTTTTCTGATACTGTTTCCGGTTATCGCATTTTCACAGTTGCGCAACGGAACTTACAACGTCACCTTAAACGGCGTCAGACACTGGTGCCGGATAGCAGGGGCCGAACATCAAACCACACCGCTCATTATTGTTCACGGAGGACCGGGCGGTAATCACTATGTGTTTGAGCGTACATCCGGCAAGAAGCTCGAAGAGTTCGCCACAGTGATATATTATGAGCAGCGGGGGAGCGGGCGAAGCGAAGAACCGCCGGGTGGCGATTACTCTGTACCAATCCTGGTAGGTGATCTTGAAGCATTGCGCAAGTATTTTGCCATCGAAAAATTCGTACCAGTAGGCTACTCTTTCGGCGCTTCTCTGGCTTTAGAATATGCTCTTACTCATCCGCAGAACGTGAAAGGCCTTGTTCTCGAATCCTTTGCCACGCTGCAGGACTCGTCTGTTCTTCTGAGCCAGATGGCAAATTTTTATTCACAGGCTGCGGCCGTCAAGCGTACCAGAATGGACAGTATCTTAAAAAGCGGGGCGTCTTTGGCCGATCAGAATATGGCTTTCTGGAAAATTGCGTCAAAAGACGACGTGCTGCGGTTCTTATTCAAGGACACCCTGCAAGGTAAAAAGGTCTTGGATATGTGGGCAGAAAGCAAGCTTGGGAATACGGGAAAAATGATGGCTGCACTTTTGAAAGAAAAGCGATCGGAAAACCTTTATGATGTTGCCGGCCGTGTAAGGGTTCCAACGTTAATTCTCCTTGGCGTGTACGATCGCAACGGAGCGTTTCCGGCAAGTCTCCGCTTAAAAGATGAGATCAGGAGTTCACAACTGGTCTTATTTGAAAACAGTGCGCATTTCCCCGATGTAGAGCAATCAGAAAAATTTGCAGAAGCTATTCGAAATTGGCGGCTGAAGGACCCGTAACCGCTGTTTTACTGGCTGGCGTTTTTGCCGTACCAGTTAGCCGCTTGCTTATCAACACATAAGCACCGGGAAAAAGCAAGGCGGTGACGCCAATACTTATCCAGTCGAAGAGGATATTCTCCGATAAGGTTTTCGTCTCCCAAATCCCCGTCCCGTTAAATCCGTAGAGTGCGCGATACACCATGTTGCCACCCCAGTGAATCCCGAAAGACATCCAGATGGACCCGGTTTTAAGCACCGTGTAAGCAAGAGTAACGCCCAAAACCGCCGAAAAAAGAATGTTTACGGCATTGAAGCCTTCGTTCCATATGTCATCCAGAGAATAAAGTACGGTAACAGTCGGTATGAACCATTTCATAAGGTTGCGTTGCTTGAAATACGGAAGCCAGTAACCTTTGATCATCATGTCGTTGATCAGGGATGAAAAGAGCATCGCAATAAATGCCTGCGACAGCATTCCGTAAATATATTCCGGGCTCAACTGCTTTATGATCTCAAACCTGCCAAGCTTGTAAAAGACCAGGTATTTTAATGCATAAACAAAAGCTCCCATCAGAAAACCGAGCAGCACATTCAGGGTCCATTGTTTATGCCTGATCATTCCGAAAGATGTTAAGCCACCGAGCTTCAGCACGAATCGTGCGACAAAGTAAGCAGTTAAAAAAAAGCCTGCCCAGTACAACGCCCAGAAAGCGATCTGTTGCTGGTCAAAAAAGCGGGGAGTTAAGCTGGTGTATAAGTTGAGGAGTATAAAAAATAATATCCAAACGGATAATGGCCGGGCAGAACGCATGAATTGATAGCTATATGGTTAGTCGACTATGGCAGCGGATCCCCTACTTTCAGGTCGCACCGGTGGCCGGGTAACCCATGCTCCGGATTCGTTTTTGTAGTTGCAGGTCCGGGTGTAGCAGGGATAGCCTGAGGAATGGCGGCTGCTGCCGGTGTTGCTGCCGCTGGGGTGCCGCTGCCAGCGCCCGGCAACGGTGCTCCAACCATGATATCGCATCGATGCCCCGGCATCCCATGCTCAGGGTTGATGCCTTGAGCGGAAGGATTGCTCAGTTGGTTTAACCCCTCAGGGGACATGGTTGCCGGTGTAACAGGTTTTTCTTCTCCGTTGTAAGACGTTACCAGCGAATAAATTGCAATGCCGGCAATAAG
This sequence comes from Sphingobacteriaceae bacterium, assembly GCA_036405495.1. Lineage (GTDB taxonomy): Bacteria > Bacteroidota > Bacteroidia > Sphingobacteriales > Sphingobacteriaceae > DASWTL01. The sequence goes on from DASWXL010000175.1 coordinate 4,239, forward strand.
GAAGAATAAGACTAGATATGGTTTTTTCATGATACTGAACTTCGAAGTTGCCGGAGCTGAAGCCCCGGCAACCGATGATCGGGTAAGATAGGAATTAAAGACCAAGTACGTCGACTCCCTGCTCAAAAACAATGTCAACAGGAATTCCTTTTTTGCCAAGGCTCTCAAGGTCAGTTTTAAGGTCTGCAGAAATAACGCCCTTTTCTTTCGCAACTTTCTCTACTGCGGCCCTGTCGCCATTCCCCTGTAGCATCAGGATCTCCCGGCTCAGATCATTCATGGCATCAGCAAACTTGTCATAGTTGACCCGGTATTTACCCTCAACCCGCTGAAAAGCGCCTTTTTCATTGAAGAAGTTGAATGCCTGCATATTGGCTTTGCCGTGTGCACTGGAAGCACCAAAGCGAACGGAGCGGAGGATACCCGCCATGAAGGTGGTGTAATAATCTTTGATATCACCCTGCAGTTCGCCCTGTTTATGTAAGCTGGTTACCATATATAATCCCAGAATGTCGGCTTTTCCTTCCTCCAGCCATGAGCTTTGGTCGGCAAGCGCTTCACGTACATAGCCTTTGCCGGTCACCGTTGACTTAATTCCCAGTCCGTGTGCCACTTCGTGGAACATCACATTAGAGAAAAATGCATCGAAGGTGATGTATTTCTGCTGGTCCTCGGCAATCAGGACATCGGCTATGGGAACGAGGATCTTATCGAACTTGGCCCGCATAGCGTTTTTCAGCTGCGACCGGCGGGTTCCTTTTTCCTGCTGGATCTTCTCGTCATTCGGCAGGTTTACTGCAATGGTTTTTGATCCCGCATTACAATCGCCGGCGTAGTAAACCACATCGTAAGCATTCAGCTCTGAGTCGGTTCCCGGAGTTTCCTGCTTGTATTTTGCATCCACCGGCAGGCCGCGTTGCAGCTCCGGAAGCATGGATACGTATTTTGCCAGGCGCTTACTCCACTCTTTGTCTTTAATTAAAACGTACGCTTCAAACGAGGTGCGCGCGCTGAGGAGCTTGTCTTCGTAATTCTCAATAGGACCAATGATCAGATCAATGCCGTTGGTTTTCATATCGAGCCATGCGTAGTCGCTCGCCGTGTAATTACTGGTTACCAATGCCTCGGAGCGCAGATTCAGATACTTCTTTAAACCCGGATCCCCTGCCAGGGCAGCAGCCTGCTTCAACAAGCCGGATGCTTTTTCAAGTTCGGTTTTGTAAGCTACATGGTAGGGGACCGATATCAGTTTACCTTGTTCGTTGCGGCGGATGACTGAATACTGATCGCGCTTATTTTCAATGTCAGAAGCCTCCAGCTCTTCCCTGGTCATTCCAACAGGATAAAAACCTGCTCCGGCCGGCTTAGGGCCGATTCCGGCAACAAACGGTTTGTCGTTGTTGAGGCGGTCCCACGGACCATAATTGATCCGGATGAAGGATTTGGTGTCGTCATCCTGAACGGCGTTCATGAGACTGTCACGTTGCGGATAAGCCTGCTTCCAGAACAATTCATCCATGATCTGTGCTGCCTGGATCAGCAGAGGGATCATTTTCCGTTCGCTGTCACTGAGTATGCTCAGATCTGAGGTCAGCGTTACTTTTTCATAAATAGGAAGCCGTTCATTGACGTACGACTTTAAAGAATCGGTTTCTCCGGAAGCCCGGGTCTTTTCATTGGTACCGCTTGTACATGCTGAGAATGTTGCGATGGCAAGGGCTAAAAGAAGTGTTCGTCTTGGAGTAATGGATCTCATTCTAAAAAGGTTGTTTGATCTAAAGATAATGAAATAAGCCGAGCTTAAGTTGCTATTTAATTTTCAGTTAATTAAATAAATCTGTAATTTTCTGCTCTTTTACCAGCGTTATGCGGATTTTCATATTAGTGCTCTTTTTACTGAAGTTTTCGGAGGCGTTTGCGCAAGCCGAAAAAAACAGTTTACTCAAAAAACTAAGATCGGCGCGGCCTGACACCGCTAAAGTGGATCTTTACCTCGGGCTCAGCCGGCTTTATCAGGAAAGCAGACCGGATTCCGCCATTCAGTATGCCCGCTTAGGTCTTGAGTTATCGCGCGGACTAAACTATCGTTTAGGTGAGGCAATGCTTACCAGCCAGCTTGGCACTATCAATGAGATACATGACAATATCGATGTTGCCCGCAAATTCAATCTTCAGGCACTCGCCTTTTATAAGCAGCTTAATCATACAAAGGGTATTGCAGCGGAGTATAACGGGTTGGGAATTCTGGAAGGGAAGAACGGCAATTTCGATGCGGCTACGCGTTATTTCTTAAAGGCGCTTAAGCTTAATGAAAAGGCACGATATAAACAGGGTATCGTTCAGTCATACATCAAGCTGGGCCTGGTTAATGAATTAAGCGGTGAACTCGATAAGGCGCTCACGTATTATCTCAACGCGAGAAAGCTTAACGGAAGTGACGCGCCGGGCCTTTACTACCTGTTAAATAACATAGGCACGGTCGAAGCCAGGAAAGGAAATCTCAGAGAGGCACTGAAACATTTCGAGGAGGGAATTGCAAAAAGTGATTCTGTTGCATACGGCTCAATTCATGTGAGCCTCAGGATGAACGCCGCTAATGCACTGGATCAGTTAGGGAGGAAGCAGGAAGCTCTTGTTCGCTATAAAGCTGTACTGGGTAAGACCCGGCAATATAATTTACCGGAGGCGGAAGCAAGGGTACTGCTTAACCTTTCCGGATTGGAAAGGCGCAAGGCTGATCAATATCTTGAAAGTGCGCTTGATATAGCCGGCCGGATAGGAAACACGAAACTGGAAGCCGAAATTTATCAGGAAATAGCTGATCATCACAAGCAGGAGAAGAGATTTGAGAAAGCTTTAGCCGCGCTTGAAACGCATCACCGGTTGGTAGACAGTATCCTCAGCAAGGCAAAAACCCGCGAAATTGCGAGCCTGCAAGCCAGTTATGAACTTGATAAGTCGCAGGAAGAAGTCAAAACCCTGGAGTTAAGCAATCAAAAGCGAACTGCCGAGCGGAATGTTATTATCGTCGGAACGATCTGTGTACTGCTGGGCTGCTTAACCTTATGGCTTTACCTGCTCAAGTTCCGCCGGCTCAATCAAAAGCTCGCTAAATCGAATGAAGTGAAAGATAAACTATTTTCTATCATAGGTCATGACCTGCGAAGTCCTGTAGGCGGAATTGTTCAGATGATGGAAGTTATGGAAAGCGGCTTGTTAAGCGAAGCTGAAACAAAGGAAATGCTGTCAGGTCTCAGAAAACACAGTGAGGCATCATTGGAAACCCTGGATTCATTGTTGTTATGGGGTAAGTCGCAGCTGCAGGGGATTAGTGTCAGAAAGACTTCTTTCGAAAGTAAGCCATTAATTCAAAAGAACCTTGCATTTTTCAACCGGCAGGCCGAACAGAAGCTGATTGTCATTAAAGACCAGACACCGCACGGCCTTACGCTGTATGCTGACCGGGATCATTTTGATTTCGTTATGCGAAACCTCCTTTCAAATGCCGTAAAGTTCAGTCACCCTTCCGGAATAATAAAAGTAAGTGTGTCAACCCGTCAGCAGCCAGACCTGGCCATATTTTCGGTAAGCGACGAAGGGAAGGGTATCAAAGAAGAGTTGGCCGGGCAACTATTTCAACCGGTAAGTTCGGATGACGGCACTGCCGGAGAGAAGGGTACCGGCCTGGGGCTGGTATTGTGTAAAGAGTTTATGCAAGCTTCCGGTGGGGATATCTGGGTAGAAAGTAAGGAAGGGAACGGCTCAGTCTTCTACTTTTCCCTCCCTTACATAGAACAGAAGCATACGCGGTGCGAAAACCGGTTGATCGAAAATTCTGAGGCGGTAGCTTAGGCTCGCCAGTTCAGAACCTGTGCCTTGCTAGTATGCGATCTGAGGATCGATCCGCTCGGGATTAGCTGGGGAAGTCGAAGCTATATTTGGGTCCGTCATCGCTGATGTCCTATTTGCCTGCTCTTCAGCCAGTGCTGTAACGGCACAGTAGCCGGTAACTCCCCGGTAAAGAAGTACACCGCCGATACCAAGCTCTATTAATGCGATCAGCGGATTTGAAAATATGTTGCTCACACCTTTAAGACCGATGAAAGCGCCGGTGCCAACCGACACGAGTCGTTCTGATCTGGTGATATTGGCGTTTACATTGTCTTGTAAAAGAGATCTTCCCAAAGAATTCCCCAGTTGATTGATCATTGATGTATTTTCCATGATAGTTGTTTATTTATCATAACCACCATCATAAAAGACTGTTTACGGATTTTGCGATATCGGGGTATTCAGCTGTTTCTGGCCTCCCTTTATGTTTGAGTGAAGGTTTTTAACTTTCAGTCCTTTTCCTATCTTTAGCCTCTCACACCTCGTTATGATGATTAAAAAATTAATCCCGGTTGCAGCAGCCGTGTTTTTGATGTCGTGCTCTGCAAAAAAGCCTGTTGATCTGATCGTGTACAACGCGAAGGTCTACACGGTAAATGACAATTTTTCGGTTGCCGAGGCCTTTGCCGTAAAGGACGGAAAGATACTTGAAGTAGGGAACAGCAGCGAGATCAGGGAGCGATACAGCAGCGAAGCAATGCTTGACGTGCAGGGAAAGCCTGTTTACCCGGGCTTAATCGATGGGCATGCTCATTTTTATGGTTACGGACAGGCACTTCAGTCGGTAGATCTGGTAGGAACGGAAAGCTGGCAGGAGATCATCGGGAAAATAAAGGCCTTTGCTGCCGACAATAAGGAAGGGTGGCTTATCGGTCGCGGCTGGGATCAGAACGACTGGAGCGTAAAAGAGTATCCGACAAATGATGAATTAAATAAATTGTTTCCAGACCGGCCGGTATTGCTTACCAGGATAGACGGCCATGCAGCTATTGCCAACCAGGCTGCACTGGAACAGGCCGGGGTGACGGCGGGTCAGAAATTGACGGGCGGTGATATCGAAACAATAAACGGCAAACTGACCGGTATACTGGTTGACAATGCGATCGATCTTGTATCATCGAAGATTCCGGCCCCGGGTACCCGGCAGATCAATGAAGCGTTGCTCGACGCCCAGAAGAATTGTTTTGCCGTTGGTTTAACTACCGTTGTAGATTGCGGCCTCGATCATTCCATGGTGAAGGTCATCGATGATCTTCAGAAAAGTGACCGACTGAAAATGCGCCTGTATGTGATGCTTTCCGATGCGAAGCGAAACTATGACTTTCTGTTTAAGAACGGACCTGTAAAAACCGACCGCTTAAATGTCCGTTCGTTTAAGGTTTACTCTGACGGCGCCCTTGGTTCAAGAGGTGCATGCCTGCTTCATCCTTACAGCGATAAGCCCGGGCAAACGGGCTTTCTGCTAAGTGATAAAAAGCACTTTGAAGACGTCGCAAAAAAAATTGCGGAGAATGGTTTCCAGATGTGTACGCATGCCATCGGCGACTCAGCTAACCGGGAGATTTTGAACGTATATGCCCGTGTGCTCCAGGGAAAGAACGACAAAAGGTGGCGGATCGAGCATGCTCAGGTTATTGATCAGAAGGACTTCGGCCTTTTTGGCGAACATAACGTGATCCCGTCCGTACAAAGTACACATGCGACCTCCGATATGTACTGGGCGGGCGACCGGTTGGGTGCCGACCGTCTGAAGGGAGCCTACGCATACAAACAACTGTTGCAGCAAAATGCCTGGCTGGTACTCGGAACGGATTTTCCGGTCGAGAACATTAACCCCATGCTTACTTTTTATGCGGCGGTTGTTCGCAAAGATGCAAAAGGATATCCTGCAGAAGGTTTCCAGATGGAGAACGCCCTGACCCGCGAGGAAGCATTACGCGGAATGACGATCTGGGCTGCTAAGGGAAATTTTGAGGAGAAGGAAAAGGGAAGTCTCGAGACGGGAAAATTTGCTGACTTCGTGGTCCTGGACAAGGATATTATGTCGGCAACGGAAGATGAGTTATTAACAGTTAAAGTCCTGAAAACCTATATCAATGGCGAAAAAGTTTATGAGAAATAAGTCTGTAAGGCTGTCATGCCTGATAGCTTCTGTTTTTTTGATGGGAGCAACCTTTACGAATAATGAAAGATCTGACAACGAGCGGTTTCTGGCCGAAATGAAAAGTGCCGGAGAATCGACCGTTCTCCTTAATAATCACAAGCAAATAATACCGTTAATGTACTTGGAACGCGCAAAAATAGCCAGCGTGAACCTTGGTTCTGCTCATGCAGCAGTTTTCGATAGTCTCTTGAATAAATATGCGTCGATTGACAGTTATACGTCGACCTCATACAATGCCGACTCGTTAAGCATCGACGACCTTATCGATGATCTGAAGTTCAAAAATACCGTGATCGCTCAGGTTACGGATGCTTCTTTGAATGATAAGGAAACCATGCATTTCCTTCTGGATAACCAGAAGAACAAACAGCTCATCGTCGTTTTATTCGGAAATGCCGGTTCGCTCGCAAAATTGAATGACATTACGGCTCCGGTTATTCTTACATCCCATACTGATGCGGGTGCGAACTTTGCCGCACAGCTGGTCTTCGGCGGTGTGGCCGCAAAGGGCAGGTTATCAGCCAAAGTATCCGCGAGGTATACCAAAGGCGCAGGCTTTGCAACACGAAAAACACGTCTGAAGTACACCGTACCTGAAGAGGCCGGGATCAATTCCTCGTATTTAAAAGAAATTGATGAGGTAGCGCTTGAAGCGGTTCGCGAGAGAGCTGCACCCGGAGCGGTCGTGATGGTGCTGAAGGACGGTAACGTGATCTTTAACAAAGCATATGGCTCGCACACCTATGGGGCTGATGCCCTCCCTACAAAGATCAACGATATCTTCGATCTTGCTTCGGTGACTAAAATTTCCGCTACTACAATGGCCGTAATGCGGCTGCATGAGCAACAAAAGCTTAAGCTTGATACTAACGTTGGCGCTTATATCCCTAAAGCACGAAATACGGATAAGAAGGACATAACCGTTAGAGAGGTGATGCTGCATCAGGCAGGATTCATTCCCTTCATTCCATTCTACCGGGATATGAAGAAGACGGATTTTAGTCCCGACTCTTCGTACGCTTTTCCGGTTAAGGCTGCCGATAACTATTACATGCGCCGTAACTACTTTGGCGAAGTAATGTGGTATCAGATGCTTCATGCTCCCATAAAGACCCGTGGAAAATATGTTTACAGCGATTTGAGCATGTATTACATGAAAGAGATGGTCGAACGTCAGTCCGGAGAAACTTTGGACAAATATGTTTGGAATGAGTTTTACAAGCCTCTCGGAATGAAGACCGCCGGCTTTAATCCGCGATACCGCTTCGCGAAAGATCAGATTGTTCCGACCGAAGATGACACCTATTTCCGTAAAACATTATTGCATGGTTATGTGCACGATCAGGGCGCTTCGATGGTGGGCGGCATTTCCGGTCATGCCGGATTATTTGCCAGCGCCAATGATCTGGCCATCTTGTATCAGATGGTTCTTAACGGCGGGTCATATGGCGGCGTTCAGTATTTCAAACCGGAAACGGTAAATATGTTTACCAGGAAACAATCAGACGTTAGCCGTCGTGGTTTAGGTTTCGACCGGTGGGATGCGGATAGCAAGAACGGTTATCCTTCAAAGCTGGCATCTCCTGAAACGTATGGGCACACCGGCTACACCGGAACCTGCGTTTGGGTTGATCCGAAATATAACATGGTGTACATTTTCTTATCCAACCGGGTGCATCCGTCAGTTTCGAACAAACTGTCGGAGTTAAGCATCCGCGGCCGTATTCAGGATGCTGTTTATAAGGCCATCCAGAACGGCACCGGCGGAACTGCGCTGGGTAAATAGAACGTTCACCTCATCTTGCCGGAATGCTCAGATGCCGTGTTTACATGGCTTATCTGAGCATTTTTCGCTTAACAAAATTGACGCATAGGAAACAATAGTTTCGGAGATTACTTTTTAATTTGCGAAATGAAGATTGGTATTGTATGCTATCCCACCTTCGGAGGAAGTGGCGTTCTCGCTACTGAACTCGGGAAGGCCCTGGCTGACCATGGGCATCAGGTCCATTTTATAACGTACAGTCAGCCCGCCAGACTGGACTTTTTCTCTGCAAATCTTTTCTACCACGAAGTTACGATAGCCAAGTACCCGCTTTTTGATTATGTCCCGTACGAACTGGCTTTAGCAAGTAAACTTGTTGATGTGGTGCGGTTCGAAAAGCTGGATCTTCTTCATGTCCACTACGCGATCCCGCACGCTTCTGCGGCCTTTATGGCCAAGCAGATACTGGCAGGTTACGGCATTCATATCCCCGTCGTTACGACGCTGCACGGCACCGATATAACACTTGTCGGTAAAGACCCGACCTATAAGCCGGTTGTCACTTTTTCCATCAATCAGAGCGATGGGGTAACTGCGGTTTCGCAGCACCTTAGAGACGACACCTATCAGCATTTTGACATCAGGAACGAGATCCGGGTAATTCAGAACTTCGTTGATATGAACCGGTTCAGCCTTAAGCCGAAACAGCATTTCAAGATCGCTATCGCGCCCAATAACGAAAGGATCATCATTCATACGTCCAACTTCAGGAAGGTGAAACGGACACAGGATGTGATCCGTGTCTTTGAAAAAGTTCACCAGGTGGTCCCCTCCAGACTGTTAATGGTTGGAGACGGTCCGGATCGCGTCTATTGCGAGCAACTGTGCCGCGACCTGAATATCGCTGACGATGTGCGTTTCCTCGGTAAGCAGGAGGCGATAGAGGAGATCCTTTCGGTTTCTGATCTCTTTATTATGCCTTCGGAATCAGAAAGCTTCGGATTGGCGGCTTTAGAGGCTATGGCGTGCAAAGTGCCGGTCATCACCTCCAACGCGGGAGGCTTGCCGGAGTTGAATATTGACGGGGTGACGGGGTTTTTGGATAACGTCGGCGACATTGACGCCATGGCGGGACATGCCATCGCGATACTCCAAAACGATGATAAGCTTGCCGGCTTCAAAGAAAACGCACTTAACCGGGCAAAAGAATTCGATCTGGCCCTCATCCTCCCTCTGTACGAAGATTACTATAAGGAGGTGCTCAGCCGCAGTGCCACTACTGCTGTTTAGGCGCGGCAGCAAAGACCAGACATACGGGACTGCCAACGTCGATCTTTTTATCTGAAGGCGTCAGAAGCCCGGTTTCGGTATCCCGGTAAAACAGAACCACCGAATCGCTTTTCTGATTGGCAACCAGTACATATTTCCCGGTTGGGTCGATAACAAAGTTACGCGGACCAAGACCGAGGGAAGATTGCTTTCCGGCAAATGTCAGTTTTCCGCTTTTCTGATCGATGCGGTAAGCCACGATCTCATTAAGATCGCCCCGATAAGAAGCATACAAAAATTTTCCGTCCGGTGAAACATGAATGTCAGCTGCGTCGGATCGGCCGGTAAAATCAGAAAGGTGTGAAGTAGTTTGAACAAACGTTAGCTTTCCGTCCCGATATCTGAATACGTCGATCGTGCCGGTCAGTT
>DASWXL010000176.1:0-5437 GCA_036405495.1 Sphingobacteriaceae bacterium
CATTATCGGAAAGAACGTAAAGCTTTATCAGGGCGTTACCCTGGGAGCACTCAGCGTAGACAAAAGTATGGCGTCCACGAAACGACACCCGACCGTTGAAGATGATGTGGTCATATATTCGGGCGCCACCATCCTGGGCGGCGAGACCGTTGTCGGCCATCATAGCACTATTGGCGGCAATGTCTGGCTGACAAAAAGCGTCCCCCCCGGTTCTACCGTCTATCACACACCATCAATTAAAGTATTAGAAGGCCAAACCGATAAATAAATTCGCATGAGCACTATCATTGATACCGTTGGGAATACCCCTCTTGTTGAGATACGTAAGCTGAACCCAAATCCGAATGTAAAAGTATACGCCAAACTCGAGGGCAATAACCCGGGAGGAAGCGTAAAGGACCGACCAGCCCTTAATATGATCCGAAGTGCACTGGAACGGGGAGAAATTAAACGGGGCACCAGGCTGATCGAAGCCACGAGTGGCAACACCGGTATTGCCCTGGCTATGATCGCCAATTTGTTCGGGCTGGATATTGAACTGGTGATGCCGTCGACTTCAACCCGTGAACGAACCTTGACCATGGAAGCGTTTGGTGCTACCGTAACCTTACTGGACACCATCGAAGTCTGCCGCGACTATGCCGAAGAGAAAGCTTCAGCAAAAGGGTACTTTGTCCTGAATCAGTTCTCAAATCCCGATAACTATATGGCACACTATAAAACCACAGGACCCGAGATCTGGAAAGACACCAACGGTACCGTGACACACTTTATAAGTTCGATGGGCACAACGGGGACGATCATGGGATGTTCGAGATATCTGAAAGAAAAAAGCCCCGGGGTGACTATTATCGGGTGTCAGCCTACGGAAGAATCATCGATTCCCGGTATACGGCGCTGGCCTGCTGAGTACCTTCCCAAAATTTATGAACCAGCGCGTGTCGACCGAATTCTTGACGTGTCACAGACTGATGCAATTGCCATGACCAGGAGGCTTGCGCGCGAGGAAGGCATTTTCGCGGGAATGAGCAGTGGTGGCGCCGGAGCAGTCGCCATGCGCGTTGCGGAAGAACTACAGGCGGGGGTATTGGTTTTTGTAGTGTGCGACCGAGGCGACCGTTATCTGAGCAGCGATCTTTTCGGATAGCACTGAAGGGTGTTTAAACATTAAACGGGGCGTCACTCAACAAAGCGTCAGGAAAGATTGTTAGTTGAAAAGTTAATTAAGGAATTATGGCAATCAGATGGACTATTGACCCACAACACAGTGAGATCCAGTTCAAAGCGAAACATTTAATGATCGCAACCGTGACCGGTTACTTCAAAACTTTTAATCTCGAAGTAGAAACAGAGAATGAAGATTTCACCACCGCATCCAGAATTGAGTTTACAGCAGATATAGATTCGATCAGCACCAACAATGAACAACGGGACACCCATTTGAAGTCTGCCGATTTTTTTGATGCCGAACAGCACACTCAGCTAAGATTTGTTGGAAAGAAATACGAAGGACGAGGCGATAACTTTGAGCTAACCGGCGACCTGACCATACGAGGCACTACCAAACCGCTCACCGTTAAAGTAGAATTCGGTGGTATCGTGCAGGATCCGTACGGACAAACCAAAGCCGGCTTTACCGTAGAGGGTAACGTCAGCCGCAAGGAGTTCGGCCTTATGTGGGACGCTGTTACGGAAGCAGGCCAGGTCGTAGTAAGCGATAACATCCGCATGCACTGCGAGATCGAATTAGTTAAGCAGAATGATTAACACTGCTATTTACCTTTGATCTTTTCAGCGAGCCATAGGAACTCTGCCATGAAAGTATCGATATTTGCATGAAAACTACCGTCAAGCAGATTACCTGAAGCATCAAACCGCTTATCTACATGGGCGGTTACCAGCATGTATGGTGAACAGACCCCGAAAAAAGCATTGACCATCAGTTGAAGCTGTTGAGTGGCCCTCATGCCGCCGCTGGCGCCTGTTGATGCTGTTGCTATGCCAAACACTTTATGCATTTGTTTAGGAAAATGATCGAACATATTTTTCATTGCCGGTGAATAGCTGCCGTTATACTCCGGAGTCACCAGGATAAAAGCATCCGCTGCAAAAATCCTTTCAGCAGCCGGTTTCAATTCTTCAGGTGCTTTTTCGGCCGATGTGTAAACATGCTGTAACAGCGGAAAAGGATATTGGCGTACATCAAGCAGGTTAACCTGGTGAGAGGTCTTCTCGCTAAAGAGCTTCTGAAGAAAAAGCGCCAGACGAAACGTCACACTGTCTGTTCTGGGGCTTCCGGATACAATTTCGATGATCATACGGATGGGTTAGAATTTTTGTTCAAAAGTAAATCACTCAATCTAAACTATCATCCTCGATGTGTCAAATTAAGCTATGCTATACAAATCTTCACCATTTTTCACAGTCTGCGCACATTCACTGCAATAATCAAACCTTTTCCCCTCAAAACCGCTTTTTTAAAAGTCTATCTCAACTACCTTATGTTCACACTTGGCTTAAATGCGGTCTTCCATGACTCTGCAGCTTGTATTTTTAAAGACGGAAAACTTCTGGCTGCAGCGGAAGACGAACGCTTTACACATATAAAACACGGTAAACGCCCCGTTCCATTTTCGACGTGGGAATTACCGTTCCATGCTATCAACTATTGCCTCGAGGTTGCGGGCATTCATTTGAATGATGTTGATCGGATCGGATATTCTTTTGATCCATATCTGCTACTGGGCGAACACGCCGGGCGGCATTCTATAGAGATCCCTCTACAGCAAAACGGACATCATCCAAATAACGGATGGTCCAATCCCTGGGATCCCCTGTTTCTATCTTCAATCATAAACGCGCCCAGGCAGCTTATCTCCGCTTACCCGCACCATCTGGAAAAGCGGTTCAAAGGAGCCCGGCCCGTTAAAGACAAGTGGCACTTTGTTGATCATCACATCAGTCATGCAGCAAGTGCTTTCCATCCTTCCCCATTTACCACCGCAGCCGTACTGACGCTCGACGGCCGCGGTGAAGTGGCCACAACAACCTATAGCATCGGGAAAGAAACAGACCTGCACAGAATTGGTCAGGTGAACATGCCGCACTCACTCGGTCTGTTATACGAAAGGGTCACGACTTATCTCGGATTTCTGCATTCTTCCGACGAGTATAAGGTAATGGCTCTTGCATCTTACGGAAAGCCGGAATTTGTAAAAGACTTTCGTGAAATGATCAGGATAGGGAACAACGGACAATACAGCATCCGTGATGAGCGGCTCGAAGAGCGCTTCGGACCGCCAAGGTCACGTCATGAAACGTTCACCGCTCACCATTTTAATATCGCCCGCTCATTACAGCTGGTTTTGGAAGAAACTGTACTGGAACTGGTTCACTGGCTCTATCAGGAAACGAAAGAAGAAAACTTATGCATGGCCGGCGGTGTTGCCCTGAACTGTGTTTTAAATGCCCGGATCAGAGACAGAGGACCTTTTAAGAATGTTTGGGTACAGCCTGCGGCCGGCGATGCCGGAACAGCACTGGGTGCTGCTATCTGGATCGATGCCAGCAAAAGCAGCAGATCAAAGAACGACTTACAGATGACCCATGCGTACTGGGGACCGGAATATAGCGATGCAGAAATTGAACGGTTCCTGAACTGGTCGAAAGTTCCGTATAAAAAGCTATCTAATCTCGCGGATGATGCCGCCGAAATACTGGCGCAGGATAAGATCATAGGCTGGTATCAGGGAAGAATGGAATTCGGTCCGCGAGCACTGGGCAGCCGCTCGATACTGGCATCACCGATCCATCCCGACATGCAGGCAAGATTAAATGAGGTGAAGGACAGAGAAGACTTCAGACCGGTCGCCCCTGTTGTTTTGGAGGAAGATGCCCCTGAATGGTTTGAAAATGCACAGCACTCCCCTTTTATGCTGTTCGTTTACGACGTTAAGTCAGAAAAGGCCGGGAAGATCCCCGCGGTCCGCCATGTCGACGGAACGGCCAGGATACAAACAATTAATGAACATCAGCATCCGGCGTATTATGCCCTGCTGAAAGCTTTCAAGGCAAAAACCGGGGTTCCGGTACTGGTAAACACCTCCTTCAATACGCTCGGAAAGCCTATCGTATGTTCACCACGCGATGCGATCGAATGCTTTTGGACCTCCCCCTTCGATGCGTTGATAATAGGTTCATATCTCATTGAAAAAGAACGATGAAAATATCAGTTGTAATACCGACCTATCGCCGTCCGCAGCTGCTCTGTCAGTGCCTCAGTGCTTTGCGGGCCCAATCATTTGAAAAAACGGAATATGAAATCATTGTTGTCAGCGATGGTCCTGACAGAAGTACGGAAGAATTTGTCAGGGTGTTTAAGAATGAGAATCCCTTACGGGTCCGCTTTCTCTCTACAGCAAGAAAGAGGGGGCCGGCAGCGGCTCGTAATATCGGCTGGTTAAGTGCAAAGGGCACGCTGATAGCCTTTACTGACGACGACACGATCCCTGATAAAGACTGGTTGCTGAATATCTGGAAAGGCTATCAGGGTGAAGATCTTGTGGCGTTTACAGGAAGGGTGATCGTTCCGGTATCAACCCCTCCAACCGATTATGAAATGAATATTCTCAACCTGGAAACAGCGGAGTTCGTTACTGCCAACTGCACTTGTACAAAAAAAGCCCTGCTGAAGACCGGCGGCTTCGACGAAAGATTTCGGATAGCGTGGCGCGAGGACAGTGACCTTCATTTTAAGCTTCTTGAAAACGATATTCCGATCATGAAAATTAACGCAATAGTGATACACCCGGTCAGAAAAGCCCCCTGGGGAGTTAGTATCAGCGAGCAGAAAAAAGGTATTTTTAACGCCCTGCTTTATAAAAAGTATCCCAAGCTATACAGACAGCGAATTAAACCAGCTCCGATGTGGAATTACTATCTGATGATCATAGCTTTTTTGATGGTTCCTTTTGCCCTGTTGCTAAACCTGCCCTTGTTAAGCCAGATTGCCGGAAGCTTGTGGCTGCTTCTGGTGGGCATATTTGCGTGGAAGCGCTTGTCCGCCACGTCAAGATCCTTCGATCACGTAATGGAAATGATCGTTACATCGGTACTGATCCCGTTCCTGTCCGTCTACTGGCAGCATTACGGCGCGTGGAAATACCGGGTTTTGTTCCTCTGAACGAGGTACATCGTTGTCTTAAAAAAATGTACCGATGTCTTCCCGCTTTTTGTCCTCGTACCCCCACTCTTCATCATCCATTAATCCTCTGCCCGTATAAATACCATATCTGATAACAGTATAAACCATCCAGATCACCAGGAAAGGCGAAAATAGATACATACCAAACAGTATATATACGGGAACATCCAGATTAAAAAGAACCAGATAGATCAGTAAGTAAATGCTGACAAACGCAATTGAAAAAGATGATTT
>DASWXL010000177.1:0-25846 GCA_036405495.1 Sphingobacteriaceae bacterium
CGGCATATTCCTTCAGCTTTTTAAGGTCGTAATCCCCCGAAATATTAATGTACATGATCGGCAGGTCGGCCAGATTAATATCCATGATCGTCGGCTCCTGCGGCAGATCTGTGGGAAGGTCCGGCTTGGCTTTATCTACCGCATCCTTCACCCGCTGTTTTGCGTCTGTAATGTCAACATTAGTATTGAATTCTGCAGTAATGAATGAAAAGTCCTGATAAGAATTTGACGTGATCTTCTTAAGACCCTGGGTACCTCTCAGTTGTTTTTCGATCTGTTTCGTTACCAGATTCTCCATATTAGAAGGAGAAGTCCCCGGATAAACCGTCTGCACGAATATTTTAGGTATGATGACTTCAGGAAAGTTTTCCTTCGGTAAATTTTGATACGAAAAATACCCTATTACAACCAAAATCAACGTAAAAACGTAAATGGCCGTCTTGTTATCGATTGCCCAGCTCGAGGGCTTAAACTCTTTATTGACGTCTTTCATTCTTTATATCTTTATGCGATCACCTTCGTTCAGATCCTGCAAACCGGTGGTGATCAGCTTATCACCAGCCTTGAGCCCAGTTAATACTTCGGCACGGCCGTCAGAGATTTTGCCTGTGGTGATATTAACCCGCTTTGCTTTGCCATTTTCAGCAACGAAAACATATTCTGAGGTCTCCGACTTTTGTATGGAGTTAACCGGAATGGCGATAGCATTCCTGCTTTCATAATCAACTATCTTCAATACTGCCAGCATGTTGGGGCGATAACTTTTCTTTGATGGAAGTTTTACCTCAACATTAAAACTCCGGGAGACCGGGTCGATCACCCTTGATGCAAATGATACACGGGTGCTGATACTGTCAGGAACATCCGGAAGCGAAACATGGACTTCATCGCCCTGGCTAACGCGGCCCGCATAAGAATCAGCGACCTGCGCCTTTACTTTCAGGTTATTCGCATTAACGATCCGGATGCCTGAAGGCATTCCGGGAGATACGGCCTGACCGATCTTGAGCTCCATTTCATCAACTGATCCGGAGATAGGCGCCTTGACCTTATACATGGCCGCTTGCGAATTAAGCACAGCCAGCTGCTTTTCCAGGCTTTCTTTTTGGGTTTTCGCTGTCAGGAACTGGACCTCGGTGCCGATCTTCTGCTCCCAAAGATTTTTCTGGCGGTTAAAGACAGTCGCAGCCAGATCCAATTGGGTTTGTAGCTGAGCTATATTCTGACGGAGAACTTTATCATCCAGCTGCGCCAGGACCTGCCCCCGACTAACGTTCTGGCCTACTTTTACGTAAACGGCCGTTACAGAACCCGGCATTTCGGGCGTTACCTGAACATTCTCCTCTGCATCAACCTTTCCCTGCACTTCCAGGTAGCTTTGAAACGGTGCTTCGGACAACTCCGTCACCGCAACCTCCTTCACTTCTGTTCCCGACTGATCACCGCCCAGTTCGGCTTCCAGGCTGGCAATCCTGGCCGAGATCTCTGTGCGTTCTTTCTTCAGCTGTTCCAGTTCCGCCCTTTTATCCTTTGGCGCCTGCCCGCAAGATGCGATAAAGAGTGCAGCGACTATAATGGTTAAATTTTTCATTGTATGTTGCATGATCGTTTTTTTAGTAGTTAATTTTTCCTGTCGCTTTATCGAGGTTCACCTTGTTGATAAGCATGTCATATAAAGCGGTGATGTAATTATTCTGGGCTTCTTTTAAAGACGTTTCAGCAGTGGTCACTTCCAAACTGGAGCCTATCCCCTGCTCATATTTAATTCTGGACACGCGAAGGATCTCCTGCGCCAGTCCTAAATTCCTTTTCTGGTTCTCTACCGATTGCAGACTATTGGCATACAATTTTTGGCTTTGCGATACTTCAAGGCTGACCACATTCTTCAGGTTGTAAATATCATTATCCGTCTTTATGATGGCCAGCTTTGCGTTACGGGTCTGAAAAAGCCGCTGCCCGCCATTGATAAGCGTCCACGAAAAGTTCAAGCCGATAACGGAAGTTGGAAAATCCTGACTTAACAGATTTGAAAAGCTGTTTGACTGATAACTTTTGGAAGTGCTTGCAAATCCTCTTATCGTAGGTAAAAACTGGCTCTTTAATCGTTTCAGATCCAACTCATTCAACTTGCGTTGCGTTTCGAGCAATGAATATTCGATCCGGCTCTTGTAAACTGTAGTATCGGCAACCAATACCGAAGCCGGTTGTGTATCGACATTTGAGATCTTGTCCTCCAGAGTAAGCATAGCCTGCACAGGCATACCCATCTGGAACTTCAGCAGATCAACGTTCAGGGCAAGCAATCTGATCACATTTTCACGCTCCGTTTCGAGATTATTTTTCAGAACCTGTAAACGATCGACGTCGATCCTTTCAGCAAAGCCATTTTTAAACAAAACTTCCGTATCGTTCAATGACTTTCTTAACTGCGTCAGGTTTGCATCGATCAAGGTAAGCTGTTCGTTGCTCACCAGCACCGAATAGTAAGCCTTTGTGACAGCTACCGCTGTTTCAATTCGCGTGCGGGCGGAGTTGCGGGCGGACAATTCTTTATAGGTTTTCGATGCCTGCAGGCCCACAAGATAGGTGCCGTCAAACAGAAGCTGGTCTACCTGAATACCGGCCGAACCCTGATACTTTACGCCAAACTGCACGGGGATCTGCGTTCCCGGCTGACCAAAGAATTCGCCGGGTAAAAGGCTGGTGGGAACTTTCAGGAAATCCTGAAAAGACAAACTGGTAGATACGTTAGGCAAACCGATGCCGATCGTTTGCTTCACCGTGTTTGAGGCAATTTCTTCGTCAACCTTAGCGTTCAAAACCGCCGATTGATGATTCAGGGCGTAATCAACTGCCTCCTTCAGGGTGAAATTAAAACTTAAACTGTCATTCGGCTGTGCCTTAATGGAAGCATTCGCTACCAACATCAGTGCAACAAACAGGCTGATCCTATACTTCATATATTTCGTTGTTAATCTTCAGTGTGCTTTTTGTAATTGTTGATCGTCTCCTGACCCTTTAATGTACTGATGCCATATAGGAAATGCTCGGTGATATGCGTCATTACATGGACGAGATGATACTCGGAAGGAGGAAACGCTTTTTGGCTAAAAACAAGATCGATCTGTTCGATCCGAAGCTTGGCCATCACGTCGATGTCGATCTCACTCCGGTACAGGCCATCTGAAATCCCCCGTGCCAGGTTCCTTTGCATCAATTTGTACAAATAATCATTTCTGAATTGCTGAAAGAGATTCCAGGCCTCTGAGTGATACTTCTGCAGGTCATAAAACAGCATAGGATTCATGTGGCGAAACATCTCACATACCTTTTCTACCGCCTTAAAAATCTCTTCAATAGAATTCTCAGCGTCAGCAAAACACTTGTCAATACCACAAATGTGATCCTCAAGTTTATTTTTGATCAGAATACAGACCAGCTCATTTTTATCCTTGAAATACTGGTAAATGGTCTTTTTTGACATGCCAAGATGTTTGGCTATGTCATCCATTGTAACGCTTTTAATTCCGTTCTGACAGAACAGATGATCCGAACCTGACAGAATATGATCTCTTAAATCCACAATACCCTTAATTTCGACGCGAAACTAAGGAAACAATTTTCAAATCAAAAGTTTCCTGATAATTTTTTGTTGTCTTAGTTTAAATGTTGCAACATGTACTTGTAACGGGGCAGCGGTTTTAACTATCATTACAAAAAACACAGGTTAGATGAAACCTGCGGGAGAATGTTACGCCGGCCTCCGGTTTCATTTCGGTCAACAAGTCCCAAAAAGATGTACCTTTGCCGAAAAAACGATGACCCTTTCTACTTTATCAGCCATCTCGCCTATCGACGGACGTTACCGTAAGACCACCTCTGATCTTGCCAATTACTTTTCAGAAGCGGCTTTGATCAAATTCAGGGTTTTGATCGAGATCGAATATTTTATAGCGCTGGTCGAACTTCCGTTGCCACAATTAAATACATTCGATAAAGCGAAATTTCCTGCGTTAAGGGAAATCTACAAGTCCTTTTCGGAAGCCGATGCCGAAAAAGTCAAGGACATCGAGAAAACGACCAATCATGATGTCAAGGCAGTTGAATATTTCATAAAAGGCCGCTTTGATGAACTGGAACTGGGCGCCTACAAAGAATTTATACATTTTGGACTAACATCTCAGGATATCAATAACACCGCGATCCCCTACTCGTTCAAATTAGGGATCGAAGAGGTATATATGCCTGTCTTCCAGGAACTGCTTGGACAGTTGAAACAGCTTGCGGCCGACTGGAAACATATCCCGATGCTCGCTCACACGCATGGTCAGCCGGCATCGCCTACGCGACTTGGTAAAGAAATATCCGTTTTCGTGGAGCGTCTTGAGGTACAGCTTTCTCAGTTAAAACAAATTCCGTACTCAGCAAAGTTTGGCGGTGCTACAGGCAACTTTAACGCTCATCAGATCGCTTACCCGGAGGTCGACTGGGTCAGCTTTGCCAACGACCTGGTAGATCTTAAGCTAAACCTTAGCCGTTCGCAATTTACCACGCAGGTTGAACACTACGACAATTTCGCGGCGCATTGCGACGTGTTAAAACGAATTAACAACATTTTGATCGATCTTAACCGCGACATGTGGACATACATTTCTATGAACTACTTCAAGCAAAAGATAAAGGCTGGAGAAGTAGGCTCATCAGCGATGCCTCATAAGGTTAATCCTATTGATTTTGAGAACTCGGAAGGCAATCTCGGAATTGCAAATGCGATATTTGAGCATCTCGCTGCCAAGCTGCCGATCTCAAGACTTCAACGCGATCTGACCGACTCAACTGTTTTCAGAAACGTTGGCGTGCCCTTAAGTCATACGGTTATCGCTTTCAGATCCACGCTGAAAGGATTAAGCAAACTATTGCTTAACCAGGACCAGATCAAAGCCGACCTTGATGACAACTGGCCGGTTGTTGCGGAAGCGATCCAAACCATATTACGCCGTGAGGGATATCCCAATCCATATGAAGCGCTGAAAGAGCTGACCCGAACCAACGAAAAAATTAATGCCGGCACTATAGCACGGTTTGTTGAAGGTCTGAATATAAGCGAAACGATAAAGCAAGAGCTCAAAAAGATCACACCGGAAACATATACAGGCATTTAAGAGGTCATTCGGTTGTCATAAGTTTGATCAAACAAAAGTGGAAGTTAAAAATTGGTACTTTTGTAAGTAAAAGATCATTCAAAATGAATTCATCAAATATCAAGGTATATACTGAAGGCACTCCCAACCCGGCTACAATGAAATTCATTGTAAATAAATTGCTGATCAATGGAAGCGTTGACTATCCGACCAAAGAGAGTGCTCATGAATCGCAGTTTGCAAAGGAGTTATATAAATTCAGTTTTGTTAACGGAGTGTTTTTTGCGAGCAATTTCGTGACCGTAACAAAACAGGAAGGTGCTGAGTGGGCCGACATCGAGCCTATCTTGAAAGAGTTTGTAAAGGGCGCAGTAGAAAGCGAACTTCAGATCAAATCACAGGAAGCACATGAGCAAGCGGAATTTACTGGCACGGATGCTGAAGTTAAGATCCAACAGGTTTTGCATGATTACGTTCGTCCGGCAGTTGAACAGGATGGCGGCGCCATTCACTATAAATCATTCACCGAAGGCGTGGTTACGGTTGAGCTGCGCGGTTCCTGCAGCGGTTGCCCTTCGTCGACCATTACTTTGAAAGCAGGAATTGAAAACCTTTTGAAGCGAATGGTTCCTGAAGTCAGAGAAGTAGTAGCGGAAGCTATGTAAGATTAAAAAAAATTACAGGAAAGCCCTCTTAAGGGCTTTTTTTATTATCATCGAAAATGTTTCCGAATAGTGGTCAGGAGGTAATCTGAGATCTGCGGATTACCGGCGATGAGTTGCCGCTTTGAAACAAAATCACTGCCTCCTGAAAAATCGATCACCATACCCCCGGCTTCCTGAACGATCAACGCTCCGCCTGCTACATCCCAGGCGTTCAGGTTATATTCAAAAAATCCATCAAATCGACCGGCAGCAACATACGCAAGATCTACAGCCGCCGAACCAATACGGCGAAGGCCATGACATTGCTGCATCAATTCACCGAGTACCTGCAGGTACGTCTGTTGCTGTGAAAACTCATAATATGGAAACCCCGTCGCGATCAGCGTCTCACTAATGTGCTGAGCTCCGGAAACGCTGATCGGACGCCCGTTTAGAAAAGCTCCTCCGCCCTTCCAGGCATAGAACATCTCATCACGGTTAATTTCATAAACTACTCCACAAACCAGCTCATTGTTGCGCATCAAAGCGACACTGATAGCATAGGTCGGAATTCCGTGAATGAAGTTGGTTGTTCCGTCAAGGGGATCAATGATCCAGTTAAATACTTCGCCGGGCGTGCTGACCGTCGCTTCCTCGGTTATAAAACCAGCTTCCGGCAACAGGGCTGCTAACCCGTCAACCAGTTTTTGTTCAGCGCCTTTATCCACATATGAGACCAGATCGTTCAGGCCCTTATATTCTATCTTATCCGGGGTAAATCCAGACGCTTCAGTATCTATGAATGAACCAACACGCCTGGCCAGTTCAATTACCTGTTGCGTGAGCTTTAGATCCATTTAACTGACCGGAAGTTGTTGGGAATGTTTTTTTGAATGATTGAGAGACCAAAATATGCCGCCAATACCTGCTAAGACCATGATTGTAGATATCAGTTCTGCCTGCGTAAAGCTTAGTCCGAATGCATGATATTTGGAATTGACGCGAATCGATTCAATTAAAAAACGTTCAATACCGGCAAAGATGAGATAAACCGCGAACATCAGTCCCGGTACTTTTATCCTATGCCTCATTCCCCATAGCACTGCGAAGAGAAAAAGACACATCAAGACTTCATAAAACGGCGTGGGATAAACCGGAACCGGCAGTTCGTTACAATATTTACCAACACAACCGGCTATAGGAACCCCTTCGTTCACTACATTATGAGGATACTTGAACGCCCACATCCAATCCGGTGCCCAGGAAAGCCACTCGGGCTTAGGAGCTGTATTCTCAATTCCCCAATCGCCGTCTCCAGACATATGACAACCTATCCGGCCGACGGCATACGCCAGCATCATCCCTGGTGCGCCTACATCCAGCATGTGAACCGGCTTTATTCCATACTTCCGGGCAATGAACAACACCGCTGCGCCACCACAAATTAATCCTCCGTAAAAGGTCAGCCCGCTGAATGAGAGTAATCCTTCAATAGGATCCCGTGCAAAATCATCCCAGTATTCAAGATTATGAAAGATCTTTGCGCCAAGAAATCCCCAGATTGCTGCCCACACTACCATTGTGCCCATCAGCTGATATGGATGCACGGTTTCTGTAACGAGCTTTGGTTGCGGCAACCGCTGTTTTTTATTCTCCGAATAAGCCCAGTAAACAAAAACGGCAGCTAAGATCAGTCCGCCAATAAAGCTTCCCCCGAGCGAAAAAATAAACGCCTGCGGATTGTTTACAAAATCGGAATAATTTGTGAATGCGTGGAAGAGCTTGTATCCGATCAGAAAACCGAAAATTCCGTTAAATATCAACTCCGACGACGATAGCGGTTCACCCGTTTTAACTTGCTTAGTGAACGGCTTTACGAGGCCCTGCTTTTCTTTTCGCTTCAATTCCTGGCTAAACGCCCAATAGCCTGCGGCAAAAGCCAGGGCAACAAAAAAACCGAAGGTCTGAATAGGAAGCGGCAGAGAAAAGCCAAATAAATACTCAATAAGATGTGTCAGGGTCGGAAACATGCGTTAAAGATACAATCTTGTTGCCAAGTTGAAAGGCTATAGTGATCGCTCTTTTTAATTTCGAATGTCGGATTTGACTTAATGAACAAACACTTCTTCCGGTTCACACACATCCACATCCCCTGTTGAGGCTATTGAAACCAATTCCACACGCTTTATTTCGTTAACGAGCACCGGGTCATATTTTGCCCGAACCTTTACATAGTTTCTGGTAAAACCATGCATATATCCGTCCTTGATATCACTTTCAAAAAGTACCTCCTCCTTCTTGCCCAGCTGGGTTTCATAAAATGATCTTCTCTTTTTATCTGACAAAATATGAAGCATTTTGCTCCTTTCCGCCCTGGTCGAACCGGGAACCGCGTCAGGCATTTCGGCAGCAGGCGTATTCTCCCGTTCCGAATAGGTAAATACGTGGAGATAAGATATATCCAACCCGTTCAAAAAATTATAGGTTTCGATAAAATCTTCCCTTGTTTCGCCAGGAAACCCTACAATGACATCAACACCTATGCAGCATTCCGGCATTAACGACTTTATTTTAGATACCCTTTCCGCATATAGTTCACGTTTATAGCGGCGACGCATCAGTCCTAATATTTTATTGGAGCCCGACTGAAGCGGAATATGAAAATGCGGAACGAATCTTTTCGAGGCCGCTACAAATTCAATGATCTCGTTTGATAGCAGATTAGGCTCAATAGACGATATTCTGATCCGATCGATACCTTCAACCCGATCAAGCGCTTTGACCAGGTCGAAAAATCTGTCCTGACGCTTACCCTCCCGAATACCGAAATCACCGAGATTAACCCCGGTAAGAACGATCTCTTTCACCCCGGAAGCGGCAATGTCCCTGGCCTGCTGTAACACATGGTCAATGGTATCGCTCCGGCTTTCACCCCTCGCCAGCGGAATAGTACAAAAGGTACAGGAATAATCGCAGCCATCCTGCACTTTCAAAAAAGTTCGGGTACGATCTCCGAATGAATAGGAAGAAACAAACTCGTTCGTATGCTCAATTGGCTGGTTGAATACCCTGGCTTTGGCCGTCTTTGTAAGATCTGATATATGGTCAACGATCTGAAATTTTTCTGCAGCACCCAGCACCATATCTACGCCCGGAATTTCAGAGATCTCCTTCGGCTTCAACTGGGCATAACAGCCAACTATGGTAACATAGGCCCCGGGGGAATATTTTAAAGCCTCCTTAACAACCTTACGGCACTTTTTGTCCGCATGATCGGTCACAGAACATGTATTAATAACATAGACGTCTGCCCTGTCGGTGAATTCAACAACATCAAAACCGGCGTTAATAAACTGGCGGCCAATGGTTGAGGTTTCTGAAAAATTCAGTTTGCAACCTAATGTGTAAAAAGCGACTTTCCTGTTCATAAGTAAGCCGCAAAAGTACAGAAATTTAAGAATTTTTTTCGCCCCAGCGGAACGAGTTCGACTCCAGGCCGGCAAGATCTATTACCCTGTCAACCACTGTTGCAGCTACATCTTCCACGGTCTGCGGTTTGCTGTAAAACGATGGAATAGCCGGACAGATAATACCACCCGCCTCTGTAATGGTTTTCATATTGTTGATATGGATCAGATTCCATGGCGTGTCGCGAAGGACAAGAATGAGCCTTCCCCGTTCTTTTAACATCACATCTGCAGCACGGGTGGTCAGATCGTTGGATAAGCCTGCCGCAATTCTTCCCAGGGCACCCATGGAGCACGGACAAATGATCAGCGTATCATACCGGGCCGAGCCGGAAGCAAAGGGAGCGAAAAAGTCGTGCTCGTCATAGAATTTGAAGGAGTAGTTGTTATATCCGGAATTCCCAAGTTCATGTTTCCATACGTTTCTTGCGTTACTGGACAGGACGATACCGACTTCCAGCTTTTCCATGTCCTTTAGTTTATCTAAAAGCAACTTTGCGTAGATGGATCCGCTCGCACCTGTAACTGCAACGATAATTTTTCTTTTACTCATAAAGCACTTAACACTAAACAGGCAGGAATGTTATTAAAAAAAAGGGCCGAATAACTAGTATTCGACCCTACATCTACCTATGAAAAACATGCCCTTTGGGAGGGCATTACAAATATATACATAAAAAGAACTGCTGCGCAAATTTCTTAACAGAAATATTTCAAAATCAGCTAAAATTATTTAACTGGTTTACAAGGCGTTAAAAAC
Source organism: Sphingobacteriaceae bacterium (assembly GCA_036405495.1). Lineage (GTDB taxonomy): Bacteria > Bacteroidota > Bacteroidia > Sphingobacteriales > Sphingobacteriaceae > DASWTL01. The sequence goes on from DASWXL010000177.1 coordinate 10,013, forward strand.
CAACTTCGGGTACCGCGAAAAAAAAGCCATTCAAAAACTAACTAAAACAAAAAAAGCTTTCCCTTATCGGGAAAGCTTTCGGGTGGAATATGGGGCTCGAACCCACGACCTCCTGAACCACAATCAGGCGCTCTAACCAACTGAGCTAAAACCACCGTGTTTAGTGACAGCAAAAATACATCTTCCAACAAGATCTGACAAACTTTTTTAAACAATCTTCCAAAGCATTAACAGTGAGCCTGTTTAAATCGACAATAGAAAGCCATCACCGGTATTTTCCCGCGCAACTTTCATACCCATAGCTTCCTTCGGGTTTCCAAATACTCTGGTAGCCGCATGTTCGAAGGCATAGTCAGATATTATTGTCATCGCAAATCAGATCCGCTTAAAAACAAAATCACTATAATTGCCGCAAAGCGGAATTGATGATAGAATTGTATACGGACGGTGCCTCAAGCGGAAATCCGGGCCCTGGCGGGTTCGGCGTGATCCTGCGTTCCGGCAGTCATTATAAAGAGATCAGTGCAGGTTACAGAAAAACGACGAACAACCGGATGGAGTTACTGGCAGTTATCACCGGACTGGAAGCCATAAAGAAACCCGGGCAGCAGGTGGTCATCTATTCCGATTCAAAATATGTCATCGACTCAGTTGAAAAGCGATGGGTTTTCGGATGGTTGCAAAAGGGATTCGCCGGCAAGAAGAACAAAGACCTGTGGCTGCGCTTTCTGCAAGTATACAAGTTACATCAGGTTCGCTTCGTCTGGGTCAAAGGCCATGCCGGTCACCCGGAGAATGAACGATGCGACCGGCTTGCTGTGGCTGCAAGTCTCAATAAGAGCAGTCTTTCGATCGACTCAGTATTCGAAGCAGAGTGTCAGAAAGAGGGATTGCTTTAATCGATCCCTCCGATCACACCCAGATCAGCGAGTTTTTCATCAGCTTTATCAGTCATCTTAACGATGATCGGATCAGATGAATACTCCCTCATCAATGCTTCGGCTTTGAGCACCATATTTTCAGAACCGATAAAGATCGCCGACCGCTGATGAAGCGAGGTTACCGGGGTATCCATTACCCTTGAAAATCCGTTTGTGGCCCGCCCTCCGGCCTGCTCAATAATAAACGCCATAGGATTACATTCGTAAACCAGCCTGAGCTTGCCATTAGGAGCGCTTGATGTGGTCGGATAAATAAATATTCCGCCTTTTATTATGTTACGATGCAGGTCTGCAACCATTGAGCCAATATAACGCGATGTATAAGGCCGCTTTGTCTCTCTATCCTCTACCTGACAGTATTTGATATACTTCTTTACGCCTTCCGGGAAATGCACATAATTACCCTCATTAATTGAGTAAATCGTACCATCCGCAGGGATCTTCATCTCCGGATGCGAAAGACAGAACTCTCCGATCGACGGGTCGAGCGTGAACCCGTTCACCCCCTTGCCTGTAGTATACACCAACATCGTTGACGACCCGTAGATGATATAACCCGCGGCCACCTGCTCATGACCGAACTGCAGCACATCTTCTATGGTAGCTCGGCCCTCGGTGGATTTTCTCCGGTAAATAGAAAAGATGGTCCCGACAGCAACATTCACATCGATGTTTGATGATCCGTCGAGCGGATCGATCGCAACGATATATTTAGCATTCTTAGAAACAGGAGAATCGATATGGATAAGATCATCATTCTCTTCCGATACCACGATACAGCATTCGCCACCGCTCTGAAGAGCCGATATGAACTGCTCATTAGCGTAGACATCGAGTTTCTTTTGAGATTCACCCTGAACATTCATTGTTCCCGCATCGCCCAGAATGTTTACCAATCCGGCTTTGTTGACTTCACGGTTTACAATTTTTGCTGCAATTCCGATGTCGCGAAGCAGCCGGGACAACTCCCCTTTCGCATAAGGAAAATCGGCCTGCTTTTCGATAATGAATTGTCCTAATGTTTTCACTCCTCCTGTCATACTTAGTGTATTTTTTACGTTATCGTACTCCTAATTCTATGGCTTCTAAGGTATGAATTTTATCCTCAGAAATGCAGAATCTAAGAAGAGAACGTATTTTATGCCAACCTTGTTTGCCGGCAGCACCAGGGTTTAAGTGTAAAGTACCGATCTTTTTATCATAAATCACCTTCAGGATGTGCGAATGACCGGAAATAAAGATTTTCGGAGGCTTAGAATATATTTCTGCTCTGATCTTTGGGTTATACTTTCCCGGATAACCACCAATATGGGTCATCCATACCGAAACTTGTTCGCAGCTAAATTTCAGATGTTCCGGATACACAACCCGGATATCTTTACCGTCGATATTCCCATAAACACCTCGCAATGGTTTAAAGGAGGCGAGCCTGTCGGCCAGTTCAATATTGCCAAAATCCCCGGCATGCCAGATCTCATCGCACTGATCAAAGTGTTTAAAAACCGCATCGTCTAAGTACCCGTGCGTATCTGAGAGCAGGCCAATTCTTTTCATACTTAAAATATCGTGAAAAAGTCTTTCAACGCCGCCGCATACATGGCTGAATAAACCTTTTCATCGGCATAAATGATAAATTCAGAATACCTGACCTCTGTTTGTCCAGGACCAAAGCTGATGATCTTGCGGTGAGGGCGGGAGTTTGAAAATGACAAGATAGATTTTTCTGTTTGCAGATGCAGGCCCGCCTCATCAGCGAAACGGGCTGTTGCTGCAACCGTCCCCACCGGAAGAATAAGGACCAGCTTTCCGTTTTCATTTAAATGCCGCGCGGAAAGGCGAAACAGATCTTCAAAAAAACTCGCATCGGCATGCCTTGCCTTTTGCTTTGCGCTGGTTTCCGATTTCAGGGAATTAAGAAAAAAAGGCGGATTGGAAACGATCAGATCGAACTTTCTGTCCGGATGCTGTTGAAAATAGTCCTCGAACGACCCGCTGTGCGAACTAAGGCGACTACCAAAGATCGAATTTGCAAAGTTAGCCGCTGCAGTAGCCGCTGCCTGTTCATCAATTTCAACGGCACCGATCTCTGCATTTGCAAAACGCTGAGCAAGCATTAACGCAATAACACCGGTTCCGGCACCTATATCAAGGATGGATAAGGGATCATCTGCTGTAAGAAGTGCCCCGAGTAGTACGCCATCAGTATTAACTCTCATGGCGCAGTTCCTTTGGTCAACAGAAAATTGTTTAAAATAGAAGATATTCTCTGGAGCCATGTGTTGATTAACATTGGAGACATACGAAATGAATGTCTCCAATGTCTTATACCTATGCGCCTAAAATAGAATGAAGCACGTTGCTGTGTACCGATTTTGCCTGTGCAACGGTACCAAAACTTTCCCCATCAACGGTCAGTTCACCGCCGGTAACGTTTCCAAGCAGACTGAACTCGGTTTCCGATGTGGCCATCAACTCCACAAACGCTTCCTGGTTCTCCGGTTTAACCGAAACCACAACACGACCCTGAGCTTCACCAAACAGGAAGGCGTCTTTACGGATCTCGGCGTCGGTTTCAACTGAAAATCCAAGATCATTGGGCAATGACGATTCTAACAAGGCAATGTACAATCCGCCATCGGCAACATCATGAGCCGATTCGATCATACCTTCACGGATCAGCTGCTTGATCATCTGGTGCATCTCATATTCTTTCTCCAGATCGAAATAAGGAGCCGGACATTCGCTGATTTCGTGATAAGAGGCCAGGTACTGAGAGGAAGCAATATCATTTACGCTTTCACCGATCAAATAGATCAGATCACCCTCATTCTTGAAATCAAGCGTCATAAGCGTTTTAACATCGTCTAAAACCCCCAGCATACCGATAGTCGGCGTTGGGAATACAGGACCTTCATCTGACGACTGATTATAGAAACTCACATTTCCGCCGGTAACCGGGGTTTGAAATTTAGTGCAGGCTTCGCCCATTCCCTTGATAGCACCAACAAACTGCCAGTACACCTCCGGAACATATGGATTTCCAAAATTCAGGCAGTTAGTAATTGCAACGGGCTCACCGCCGGCGCAGGTAATATTCCTTGCAGCTTCCGCAACCGCAATGGCACAACCCTTTTGCGGATCCGCATAAACATAACGTGAGTTACAATCAACCGTTAAGGCGATCGCTTTTTCGGTTCCCTTTACACTAACAACTGCCGCATCACTGGGGCGGTTGGTCGTCATATTTGCGGTTCCAACCATCGAATCATATTGATCGGTCACCCAGCGTTTCGATGCAATATTCGGATGAGAAACGAGATGATCGGCAACAGCCTTCAAGTTTTCAGGCTGCTTTACGTCATCGATGCTAAACTTCTGTCTTTCTTTAAAATATGCAGGTTCGCGATACTCGCGATGATAAACCGGAGCACCACCACCCAATACCAGATCATCGGCAGGTACGTCGGCAACCAGTTCTCCTTTCATGAAATACTCCAGTCTTCTGGTATCGGTTACCTCGCCGATCTGAACACAGTTCAGATCCCATTTCTCAAATACGGCTTCTACTTCTTTCTCGCGACCTTTCCGGACAACGATCAGCATCCGCTCCTGCGATTCAGAAAGCAAAATTTCGTACGGCTTCATGTTCTCCTGGCGTGTCGGAACCGCATCCAGATTGATCCGCATCCCATGCTCGCCCTTGGCCGACATTTCTGAATTTGAACAGATGATGCCGGCAGCACCCATATCCTGCATTCCGATAACAGCTCCGGTTTGAATTACTTCAAGTGTGGCTTCAAGCAGCAATTTCTCTTGAAAAGGATCACCTACCTGAACAGATGGAAGATCGTTTACCGAATCTTCGGTAATGTCTTTAGAAGCAAACGCAGCGCCATGAATACCGTCTTTACCGGTAGAAGAACCAACGATATAAACCGGATTTCCAACGCCGTAAGAAGTTGCAGAAGCCGTTTCGCCCGACTTTACAATACCCGCCGACATGGCGTTCACCAAAGGATTAACGTTATAGCTTTCATCAAAGAACACTTCTCCTCCCACGGTCGGGATACCGAAAGCATTTCCGTAATCGCCGATCCCTTTAACAACGCCTTTAATAAGCCACTTCGTACGGTCTAAACTGAGATCACCGAACCGAAGAGAATTTAATTGTGCGATCGGACGGGCTCCCATCGTGAAAATGTCCCGATTGATACCTCCCACTCCCGTTGCAGCTCCCTGATACGGTTCCAAAGCTGATGGATGGTTATGCGACTCGATCTTGAAAGCGCAGCCGATACCATCACCAAGGTCAACCAATCCGGCATTTTCCTCACCTGCCTTGGCAAGCATCCGCGGGCCATCTTTCGGCAGGGTCTTCAACCAAACGATGGAATTCTTATATGAACAATGCTCACTCCACATCACTGAAAAAATAGAAAGTTCAGTGAAGTTGGGTGTGCGACCTAAAATTTCTTTAATACGATCAAATTCTTCGGGTAGTAGACCAAGATCTTTAGCTGTTTCGACGGTCGTAAGCTCGTGAGTTTCCAATATTGCGGGGTTTTATGAAAAGATGTCCAAAAGTAGAAAAAAAGCAGAAAGGATTAAGGAGAAAGACAAAAGATTACGGTACTGACGCCAGGAAAAGACTTACCAGGTTAAAACAGCTTTGAAACACGCAGACGACTTTCGATACCATATTATATTATATACGGATCATTGAGCATGCCTGAAATTGACCGGCATCGTATAAGCCACCCTTACCGACTGCCCGATTTGCTTTCCGGGCCTCCAGGCAGGTGCATCTTTCAACACACGGATCGCTTCATCATCGCCAACCCCAGCGAATTCCTCGCAGTAATATCCCCGCGTCGGAAGCATGAACTACTCTCAGATCGACGATTTTTTCCATTATTACTTAACGGGCTCTGCCTTTTCAACATCTTTACGTTTGGGAACTTCTCATTTTTTTTATTTTTTTTTACATCATATAGCGAATATTTTAACCCGATCGCTTATTTTTGGTCAAAAATTTTAAAAACCCCTCAAAAAAACATGGCAAACTTGCGATTTCCTGCATTAAATGCTGCACTAACCAGGAATATTCCTGACGTAAAGGCCCCATCACCTAAAATCTCCGATTATTTTGCACAAAATGTGTTCGACAAAATGAAAATGAAAGAGTTTCTGTCGAAAGAAGCATTCGAAAGCATAAACAATTCGATCACTCTAGGTACCACGATGGATCGAAATATCGCAGACCAGGTTGCTTCAGCCATGAAAGCGTGGGCGATGACAAAAGGGGCGACTCATTATACGCACTGGTTTCAGCCATTAACAGGTACCACGGCCGAAAAACATGATTCATTTTTTGAACCAACACCAGAAGGAGCGATTGAGAAGTTTTCCGGAGAATCTTTAGTGCAGCAGGAGCCGGACGCTTCCAGCTTTCCGAATGGAGGTATCAGAAGCACCTTTGAAGCTCGCGGATACACCGCATGGGATCCATCATCTCCCGCATTCTTAATGGGAAAAACACTGTGTATACCAACCGTATTCATTTCATATACAGGCGAAGCGCTGGATTACAAAGCCCCCCTGCTAAAGGCATTAAGTGCACTCGATAAAGCAGCGGTAGCAGTTGCCCAATATTTTGATAAAAGCATTGAGAAAGTAAATGCTTCCTTAGGCATCGAACAGGAATATTTCCTGGTAGACCTGGCACTATTTAATGCACGCCCGGATCTTCACTTAACAGGAAGGGCTTTATTCGGCCATATGTCTGCTAAAAACCAGCAGCTCGAAGATCACTACTTCGGCTCAATTCCCGAGCGGGTTCAGGCTTATATGCAGGACTTTGAGATCGAGGCTCTGAAGCTTGGCATTCCCCTGAAAACGCGTCATAACGAAGTGGCTCCATCTCAGTTCGAATGTGCCCCTATCTACGAAGAGATCAATCTCGCCATTGACCATAACCAGCTCTTGATGGATCTGATGGACAAAGTTGCCCGCCGGCACAACTTCAAAGTATTACTGCACGAAAAACCCTATGCCGGCATTAACGGATCAGGAAAGCATAACAACTGGTCGCTGATAACCAACACCGGTAAAAATCTGCTTTCTCCAGGCAAAACGCCTAAAAACAACCTGATGTTCCTTACTTTTTTCGTGAACACCATCAGAGCGGTTTATGAGCATGCCGATCTGTTGCGCGCATCTATTGCATCCGTAAATAATGATCACCGCCTGGGCGCAAATGAAGCGCCGCCGGCAATCATCTCCATATTCCTGGGAAGCCAGTTGAATGATGTTCTGGATGAGATCGAAACGTCACGCGTTACTTCAAAAATGAAGGCAGAGAACGCACTATGGTCAAATATTCCGAAAATACCTCCTATCTTACTGGACAATACCGACCGTAACCGTACCTCTCCTTTCGCCTTTACCGGAAATAAGTTCGAGTTGCGTGCGGTGGGATCTTCAGCTAACTCGGCCGATCCAATGACGGTCCTCAACATGATCATGGCCGAGCAATTGACAAAATTCAAAACTGAAGTTGACAAACTGCTTAAGAAAGGCGAAAAGAAAGACGTCGCCCTGATGACTGTCATCAAAAAGTACATCAAAGAATCAAAAGCGATCCGCTTTGAAGGAAACGGCTATAGTCAGGAATGGGAGAAAGAAGCCGAAGCGAGAGGATTGTCAAATATCAAAACGACTCCAAAAGCGCTGGATGCCCTTATCACAGAGAAAACCGCGAAACTATGCGAAGAAACCGGCGTCTACTCAACACGGGAAGCTCATGCACGTCACGAGATCCTATTGGAAAGCTATTTCAAAAAGCTTCAGATCGAAGCGCGGGTGATCGGCGAGCTTGCCAGCAATATTATTCTTCCCGCCGCCATCAGCTATCAGACACAGCTGATCAATAATGTTTGTGGCCTGAAGGAGATCGGTCTTCCGGAAGAAACATACCGGGCTCAGGTCGAGATCATCACCAGGATCTCTAAACATATCGATTTCATCAACACCAACGTTCAGGCAATGGTTGAAGCACGTAAAAAAGCCAATAAGATCGCAGATGCCCGCGAAAAAGCGGTCACTTATGATGAAACGGTAAAATCGTTCTTTGAACCTATCCGTTATCACGTAGATAAACTGGAAGTATTGGTAGATGATGCCAGGTGGCCGCTACCGAAATTCAGGGAGTTGTTGTTTATAAAGTAAACCCTACATTTGCCCCATGTCAGACTTAAAGTACAACCAGCGCGGTGTTTCTGCCGGAAAAGAGGATGTTCACAATGCAATAAAGAACATCGATAAAGGACTTTTCCCCCAGGCTTTCTGCAAGATCATTCCGGACATCCTGGGTGGCGATGACGCGTGGTGCAATATCATGCACGCTGATGGCGCCGGAACCAAATCATCACTGGCGTATGTGTACTGGAAAGAGACCGGCGACATTTCCGTTTGGAAAGGCATTGCCCAGGATGCTATTATCATGAACCTGGACGACCTCCTTTGTGTTGGCGCCCTGGACAATATTCTGCTTTCTTCCACCATCGGAAGGAACAAGAACCTTATACCCGGCGAAGTGATCGCCGAGATCATCAACGGAACGGAGGAGATCCTTTCAGAACTTCGCGACTTAGGAATTGGCATTTATTCTACCGGTGGCGAAACCGCTGATGTAGGCGATCTCGTGCGAACCATTATTGTGGATTCTACTGTCACCTGCCGCATGAAAAAGGAAGATGTGATCTCTAACGACCGGATCAAAGCCGGCAATGTGATCGTCGGTCTGGCTTCCTACGGACAAGCATCCTATGAGAAGGAGTACAACGGCGGCATGGGCTCCAACGGCCTGACCTCTGCGCGGCACGATGTATTTCACAAATACGTAGCCGAAAAATACCCTGAAAGTTACGATCCGGCGGTTCCTTACGAACTGATCTTTGCAGGAAGTAAAAAGCTCACGGATGAGATAAGTATTGGCACATCGGCTGCTTGGGGCATAACCGCGGGCAAACTCGTTCTCTCTCCCACCCGCACCTATGCTCCGGTGATCAAAACCATTTTAGACAAATATCGTAATCGGATCAACGGCATGGTGCATTGCAGCGGCGGCGCACAAACCAAGGTGCTGCACTTTATCGAAAACCTGCACGTGATCAAGGATAACCTGTTCCCGGTCCCCCCTTTATTTAAGCTGATACAGGAAGAATCCAAAACCGAATGGCAGGAGATGTACAAGGTCTTTAATATGGGTCACCGCATGGAGCTTTACGTGCCCGGGGAAATTGCAGAAGATATCATTGCTATTTCTGGAAGCTTCAACATTCCTGCACAGATCATTGGCCGTGTTGAAGAAGCTGAAGAAAAGAAAGTAACACTCCGGTCAGACAACGGAGAGTTCGTTTATAGTTAGGTGTTTTGAATTTTGATTTTAGTTCTTAATTCTTAATGACTTTTGGCTTTTGAATTCTTTAATGCTTCCTTCAGATCTTTTTCACCATATCAATCCGTTACTCCCGGACGAAAGATCGGAACTGGAAAGGGCCTGGACGATTGAAAAGATTGTTTCAAGAAGCAAGCCCCTGTTGGAGGTTGGCGACGTTGAGAAGCATCTCTGGTTTGTTTCGGAAGGTTGCTTTGTTATCCTTTACGAAAACGAAACGACATCCGTTTGTGTGGGTTTGGGCTATCCGGGTACACTGCTCACTGCTTTTCCCTCGTTTATTCAGCAACAACCCTCAAAATTCAGAATCATTGCGCTGGCACGATCAAAAGTGGTTGGCATTACGCATCAACACCTGTATCGTCTTATCGATCAACGCCCCAATATTCACAACGCATGGCGGGTGCTGTTGGAACAAGCCATAACGGGATTAATTGAGCGGGAAGTTCAATACCTGAACACTACTCCGGCAGAACGGTTAAAATCGTTGTATCAACGAAATCCGAAGGTCTTTCAGTTATTCCCGCAAAAATACCTGGCTTCATACCTGAAGATCGCCCCCGCCACGTTAAGTCGCTTAAAAAACTATGCGTGGTAATTGTTGACCGCAGTCAAGATTTACGAATATTGCAGCCCTTTACTTTGTGTCAAAAAATAAATTACTGCAATGACACAAGTTTCCACGCTTACCAAAACGTTTCTCATTTTATGCGGACTGGCCTTTTTAAGCATCGCTTTACAGGCGCTTTATGATCCGCAGTTGATCATGGACCTGGTGCAAGATAAATTAACCAACACCAGTTCCCGCAATTCCATCAGGGCCATGTACGGCGGAGTTCATCTGGCACTCGGTGCATATCTGATCTATTCGGCCATTAAAGATGCAAAATCTGCCTTGGTACTCCTCGCTTTATACACCGGTGGATTCTTCTTTGGCCGGATCACCGGATTTTTGACCGATGGCACGGATGTTACGCCGTTTATTATTTCCTGGACGTTCACGGAATTTACTTTATTTGCTATAAGCACAGCGTTATTGATAAAACTGAGAAAGTAGAAAGTCGCCGGACAATCTTTTTAAAACCGACCGCCTTTAATCCAGAACGGTTGGAAAAAGAGGACACGTAAACCGGCAGCGCCAGACGAGAATTAAAACATCGTTCCTTACCAGTGATACTTCATCCCTATTCCGGAATTAGTGAGTTTTAACCCATTCCCCGGCATAGCGATACCAACCATGCCGTCAGAAAAGAGGCTGAACTTTTTGGTGAGTCTAAGAGAAATGCCCAGGCCCGTAACAAGCGCCCCTTCAACTACCTTGATATTCTGCCGGTAATTGTCCGGGGTGGAGGTTTCGTCGGCGACGTATTCCTCTACCAGCACATCCTTTTTTGCATAGAGAAGTTCAGGACCGACAAGCCATTGAAACTGAAGTCGCCGCTTCAGGTTTTTGGTGAGGGAGAACCGTGTGTACAGGCCCAACTGGCTGATGCTGGACTTGTCGTGCGTAATCAGGTCCAGCCTGCCTCCGATACCGGTAAACAATTTACCGGTTGAAAAAGCGCCCCTCACGGAAACCAGATCTGAGAGATTTCTTTCATAGCCGACGTTAACGCCGATGCTGAAATTGTACTTTTCAACGGAAAACAGGTCGCCGATTCCATGAAAATCAGCTAACGGTTCACTGTAGCCCGCCAACGGAATGTTCTTGCCATCTATCCACAGGATACTTCCGTAGGAAATACTTAACGACTGTTGAGGCCCAGCGAAGAAATCCCGCTTCGGATTGTGGCCATTCACGATGATCTGCCCATCGGCGCTATAATAAAACAGCTGAAAAGCGAGAAAAACAAAAAAAGATCTGATTAATTGTTTCATTAATTATTTACGGGGCTTAGCAATTATTTGCAGGTTAAGGTAACAGCAAGCTTTGTATCAATAGTCTGGCCCATTAAGGTCCGTTTACTGGTCACTTCGGCTAGCTTTCCCTGACTGAAATTGTAACCGAATTCCATATCGGCAGTCTGTTCCGGCGCCAATGGCGACGACATACGGTAGCCCGTTATGTACACATTTCTCAGTGAAGGGATAAAATAGGAAGACAGCGATCCGAACAGCGCCACCGGCAGGAAATTATCATTCTTAACCTCGTCGGCATATGTAAAATTATCATAGATCCAATAATCGGTACCCATCCCGTCGTGCATGACTATCCGTTCAATTCTGCCTTTGTCATCATAACTAAGATCGAACATTCCGTCATCCACAAGCCCTACGTCTACATGTACCAGCTGCTTCTTATCGTTGTAGCTAAAAACATTCGTCTCCTCCGGATCCTCTGACAATGTCCCGTCGGCATTTATGATCAGTCCTACCTCTTTAGAAACGGTACCGTCATCGTTCAAATATATTCTGGTTCTTGCATCCAGTAACCCCTTACTTCCTTCCGTGAAGATAAACCGTTTAGGATCTTCTTCAATTAAAAACCAGGCGCTTGTAACCTCCCCGTTCTCCCTGGTTATCGATTCCGTTATGATCGAATCAAGTTCATACTTCACATCGGCGCCGCCTGTTCCATCCGGCGAAACTGTTTTAACGATCAGACATCCATCGCCGCTGCCAGATTCGGCAGGCGGATTTACAAAGGCCGAATTATCCTTACGACATGCCGTTAAGATGAGCGCAACAATTAACGCCGGGAAAATATTCTTCATCAGGAATGAGGGGTTGTTTCTAAACTCAGTTTGAGCGGTAAATTAAATAATTGATCTCAAATTAAATAATTGAAATTCAATACAAAGTTTTATCTCATTAGTCGTCACAAAAGACGGGCCTGACACTTTCGTAGCGGGAAGATAAAAGCAATAAAAAAGCCGCCTCAAATAGGGGCGGCTTTAATACTCTTATGTAAACTCGTTTATATCCTGAGTTTACCTGTTTATTTTTTTGCGGTTGCCGGACGACGAATATCTAGTTCATTGATGATGTTCTTCGCGCCACCAAGGACATCGATGCACCAAAGAACAAAACGGCTGTCGACCGAAATGGTACGCTTATACTGTTTATCAAAAGCGATATCACCACTCATAGCTTCCCAGTTACCGTCGAACGCCAGACCGATCAGCTCGCCGTTTCCATTGATAACCGGAGACCCGGAATTACCGCCCGTGATGTCGTTGTTGGAAATGAAGCCAACCGGAAGCGTTCCGTTAACGCCATATTCACGGTAGTCTTTCTTCGCATAGGCATCCAGCAGGTTCTTTGGAAGATCGAACTCATCATCTCCAGGCTGATATTTAGCAACCATACCATCGATATCGGTAGCGATCTCGTAAGTGATGGCATCCTTCGGAGAGTAGCTTTGAACCTGCCCGTACGTGATACGCATGGTTGAATTCGCATCAGGGTACATCAGCTGTCCTTTATTTTTCTCGAGCAGTGCTTTCAGATACAAGTGATCCAGCTTGTTCTTTGCAGTTTCAAAATCAGAAAGCACAGTACCGAAGTTGGCTTTGGTATACGCTGCAGGAACCAGATTTTGAGCATACTGAAAAGCAGGGTCTTTCTCTAAAACATCTTTTGAAGGGTTCTTCCAGAATTCCTTCAATTTATCCGGACTGATCAACATGCTCTGTTCCCACAATTTGTCTGCATACTTTTTAAACGTAGCTTCAGGTGAACCCGCCGAATTCTGCTCAGCGATCCGCGTGATAAACTCAGGATGCTGCGACTTTGGAATGTCGTTATAAAAAGCCGTCAGTATCTGGGCAAAGATCTTTTTATCCGCAACCTCATTATAAGTTTCCGCGTAAGCGGCAACGGCGTTATTGATATTCTCCTTAACCCGGGCCACATAAGCCTGGTCATCTTTGCGTGCCTCCATAGCGTTCAATGCACCTGCAAAGGCATTGGCATTACGAACCCACGCCGAAGCCAGCAACCCGTTACTTCCGGCATAAACCGAATGCGCAGCATAAGGTGTATATGCCTTGTAAGCAGCCTCATATTGTTCCATCAGATCTGCATATTCAGGATTCTTAGCAGCCCATTTAGTGAATGCAGCTTCATTGTTCTGCTTTTCCTGATAGATATTCAAACGTTTCAACTGTTCCGTCTGACCGATGTAATACTTCCAGTAGTTGGCAATATTTGCATAAAGTGACGAAAGCTTTAAACGCGTATCAACACTCTTGTCCATTTGTTCTTTCCACGCTTTAAGGCGGATATCACGAAGCTTTACGATGGCAGGGTTGGTAATGTCTGTTGCCGCCTTAACACCATAAGAGGTCAGGTACCGGTCAGTTCTGCCCGGAAAACCGTAAACTATGGTAAAGTCACCTTCTTCAATTCCATTTATAGAAACCGGAAGAAACTTTTTCGGCGTGTATGGTTTATTGCCTGCGGCATATTGAGCAGGCTTATTTTCAGCGTTGGCATATACCCGGAAAACTGAGAAATCGCCGGTATGACGTGGCCATTCCCAGTTGTCGGTGTCGCCACCAAACTTACCGATCGATTGTGGCGGTGTTCCAACTAATCGCACATCACTGAAACGCTCGTAAACAAAAAGAAGGAACTGATTGGCTTTGTAAATGTCCTTCACTTCAGCTTCCAGGCCACCGGTAGCAGCATTTCCCGCAATTTGCTTCGTTATTTCCGCAGTTTTAGCAACTCTGTCCGCTTCTGCAACACCGGCAAGCGCCTTGGTTACCTGGGGAGTAACATCCTCCATTTTAACCAGGAAACGCACAAACAGCCCTGGAATTGGTTTTTCTTCGCTATATGATTTAGCATACCAGCCATTATCCAGAATGTTGTTCTGAGGAGTGGAGTTCGATGCGATCGCATCATAACCACAATGGTGGTTCGTAAAGATCAACCCATTTTTAGAAACGATTTCACCAGTGCAGAAGCCACCGAACGAAACGATAGCATCCTTAATGCTGGCCTTGTTAACGCTGTACAGATCTTCAGGGGTCAATTTAAAACCCTGCTTCTTCATCTGTTCGTAGTTTTTACCAATTAACATAGGTAACCACATACCTTCATCCGCTTTTGCCACATTGCCGAGAATAAAGCAAAACGCCAAAAGCCAGACGGTAAAGATTTTGGATATGTTCATAAAAGAATGTAATTAAAGTCCGCTAAGATAACGCTGATCCAATTAATTTGTGTACTGAAAGAGCAATATTAACCCGACAGATCGACAATGAGCGCGGGATTATTCTTCAATATATAATACTTTACCCCAAGCTGTCTGGCATCAGCCTGCCAGCGCGAAACACGGTAGTCCGGGTTAGTGCCGTCAATAAGCAAGATGGAAAACCTGATCCGCTCCTTTAACTCCCGGATATTGATCCGCGGGTCAGAAGTCAGTAATACGGCATCGACCTCGATCGGATAATTAAACGCTGTAAGGTCCGCAGTACCGTTCCATTTAAGGATCTTAAAGTCTCCGAACTTATAGAAATGCCTGTTTGAAATACCGGAGATCCGGACACTGTCATGATAAAGCGTTTGTCGCCTGACACCACCGCCCGACATCACCGGATAGATCGAATAGGTAAGCGCTTTATCACCTTTGACGAGGTCGGTTATAATGCTTCCCCGTCCATTCTTCAGATACCCTATCGCCATATTTTTGTGCAGGCTGTAGAATATCAGCTCGTGGCGGCTTTTGTTCTGAATGCTGCGTCTGGTAAACGAAGTAATTAAGATCAGAACACAACATATTCCGGCCATGAGTATTTTCTTGCTTCTGAGTTGGAATGCGGCTATAAACGTTCCGATCATCACATATAGCAGAACGAATTCCAATACACTGACCCATAAGTCGTCTATGGTAGAAAATGGAATATTTTCGATGTATGACAAGATCGCATTAACCGATGTTATCATGTACGAGAGTACAGAGCCTGACACATCGGCAATAGCATCAACCGGCACCAGCAGGAAAGCAAAGCCGGCATACATGATCGCTGAAACCGGAAGAGCAATGAACAGGTTGCTGAGGAGAAAGTATACCGGAAACTGATGGAAATAGTAAATGCTTAACGGAAAGGTAGCGAGCTGCGCCGCTATCGACAGCGCTGTATAACTCCAGATCTTGTCGGTCAGCTTGTTCTTCAGGTACAATAAATGATAGATTTTCGGATGAAGGCAGATGAGTCCCGTGACGGCAAGATAGGAAAGCTGGAATCCGACATCAAAAAGATAATAGGGATTGTATATCAGAAGGAAAAACGCCGATATGGCAACCAGGTTATATGAATTGTGACTACGGTTGAGTGACTTACCTGCAACATAAAAAGTTAACATCAGCACCGCCCGGCAAACGGATGGTGAGAACCCGGTGATCAGCGCATAAAACCAGATCAGCGGAATGACCAGCACCGGTTCAATATAACGCAATTGTTTCCGTTTACCGGCACCGTG
>DASWXL010000178.1:0-15720 GCA_036405495.1 Sphingobacteriaceae bacterium
TGTGAGAGTGGATGATGCCGAGATCGAAACTGAAAGCTGCTTTGCCAGCAATACCGAAGTACCGCGGCTGCTTGCCGGCGTTTGCCGGGCTCTGGGTGTTAAGCTGCTTACATTTTCGTCGGATCTGGTCTTTGACGGTAAAAAGCAACAATGCTATGTGGAAAGCGACGCTGTGTCGCCGCTTAACGTGTACGGAAAAAGCAAAGTAATGGCCGAGCAGGCTGTTGCGAAAATCAACCCCGATGCTTTAATTGTCAGAACCAGCGCTTTCTTTGGCCCATGGGATCGTTATAATTTTGTTTTCCAGGTGCTGCAGGCGGTCCGGCAAAATATTCCTTTCTCTGCTGCGCACGATGTATATATATCCCCCACCTACATTCCCGACCTTGTGAGTAATTCTCTCGACCTTTTGCTTGACGACGCCGCCGGAGTGTGGCATATGTCAAATTCTGGTGAAGTGAGCTGGTCGACATTGGCTGAAGAGATTGCGATACGGGCAGATTGCAGCAGGTCGCTCATCAGACATCTGCCGGTCGAAGACCTTCGTTTCCGGGCTCTTCGCCCTAAATACAGCGTATTGAAAAGTGAAAAAGGGATGACTATGCCCTCCCTTGACGATGCGCTCGACCGCTTTCTGATTGACCAGGAAATATTGACCCGTTAATTCATTTCTGCCCCGAACACCTTTATTAATTTCCTCTTTTCCGGCGACAAGTCAAATGCTGCAAACTTTCGCATTACCGTATCGCGGCAACCTACTTCCCGCCTGTCCAGCTGCTGGTCCACCGGTTGTCCGGGTTAGCCGGAAACACCAGGAAAAACTTGTCGGGCCGGTCGGTCTTTTCTGCCTTGCCGCCATCAAGATAGCCGCCTTTGAAGAGCAGATTACCTTGTTTATCCACATTAAACGTTCCGGTGCTTGGCTTCTCGAAGCCATAATACGTGTACTTTCCTGCGGATGTGATGACGAATGAGCCGCGCGGAATAAATTCAAATGAGCCGTTCCGGTATTTTGAGGCCGTGCAGCTGTATTTGCCGTACTTAAGTTTAGCAGGAACGGTGTTTTGCGACATTGATGGCGATGCCCAGAAAAGGATCGTCAGGATTAAAAAGAATGCGTTGGTGGTGATCGTCTTCATTCAACCAAAATTAACAAAATCAGTCAGAATTAAAACACGTCACCACCGCGTTCGCAGTCGCTTGCAGCGCGAGAATTCAATATATTGGCAACTTATGGACAAAGCTTACGTAAAACGCCATTAACTGTGATGGGAGAAAAAGGAATGAAGCAAGAGTACGCCATAAATGAGCCGGGCCGGGGAACGTGGGACCTTTCGGGGCTGCTCGACAACATAAATGTCGGCTTCTTTTCGAGGGATACCCTTAATAACCGGTACACCAATATTTCGCGCGGGTGCCAGCACATTTACGGATATAACACAGATGATTTCAGGCAAAACCCTTCTCTGTACTTTGAAGTAGTACATCCGGCAGACCGCGATATACTGGAAAGGCAATCCCGCGATCTGGAACAAGGCAAAAAAAGTATCGCGGAATACCGCATACTTCATAAAGACGGAAGCGTCCGCTGGGTGGAGCTTCGGGCAATTCCGGTGATCCGCGATGGCAAGCTGATACAAGTAGACGGTGCGATCAATGACATTACCGAGCGGAAGGTCTCGGAGATAAAGCTTTCAAATGCCAATGCTTTTTTTGAGAATATGATCAATGCCCTTCCAGGCGTATTTTATGTTTTCGATAGTCATGGGCGCTATAAATACTGGAATAAGGAACTTGAAACGCTCACCGGCTACACTGCGGATGAGATAGGTGGTCTTCACCCCCTCGATCTGTTTAAGGGAGAGGAGAAAGCACTGATCATGCGGAGTATTCAGCAGGTGATCGACAAAGGTCAGGCAAGTGTTGAAGGCCATCTGATCCGCAAAGGAAATAAAACCCCCATCCCGTTTTATTTCAGCGGCCGCCGGATATTCATCGACGATGAGCCCCACATCGTGGGTATGGGGATCGACATCACTGAAAAGAGGGAGGTTGAAAATGCAATCCAGAAGAGCCAGCAAATGCTTTCTCATATCCTGAACTCGATTCCGCAGGCGATCTTCTGGAAAGACACAAACTGCATATATATGGGTTGCAACAGCGTATTTGCAAGGCGTGCAGGCCTGAACAATCCGGACGAGATCATTGGCCGCACCGACTTCGGCCTGCCCTGGCTTCAGGAAGAAAGCGAAAAATACCGTGCTGATGATCAGGAAGTCATGAAACGTGCGGTGGCCAAATTTCATCTTATCGAAACACAGCAGCAGGCGAACGGCAACCAGATCTGGTCAGATACCACAAAGATCCCTTTGAAGACCAGCGATGACGAAGTTTACGGCCTTTTGGGTATCTATGATGACATCACTCAGCGGATACTGGAAGAAGAGCGGCTTCAAAAGACCAATGAAGATCTTATCCGCAAAAATATTGGATTAAGGCAGTTCTCTTATATCGTCTCGCACAATCTCCGCTCTCCGATATCCAAACTGCTCGGACTGGCATCATTGCTCCAAGACGATGCGGCGGACCCGGCGCTGACTAAGGAGCTGATCAGTTATATTAAATCGGAAGTGAGCGACCTGGATACTGTGGTCAGGGATCTGAATACGATAGTTGGTGCACAGGACCCGGGTAGTATGCCGTTGGAGGAGATCTGTATTGAAGAGGAGCTGAAGCTGGTTGTGCGGTCGCTCGACACCGACATCTTCCAATGTGATGCTTCGGTGCAGGCGGACCTGAACGAGGCCCCTGTCGTTAAAACGGTGCGCGCTTATTTTTACAGTATTCTCTTTAACCTGATATCAAATGCCATTAAATACAGACATCCGCAACGGCGGCCGGCAATTTCGGTCAACAGCCGTAAAGAACATGGATTCATCTGCATTTCGGTTGCGGATAACGGCCTCGGTATAGATCTTTCAAAACACCGAAATAAAGTATTCGGTCTATACAACCGCTTTCACCGGGGTTCCATTCCGGGTAAGGGAATTGGTCTCAACCTGGTGAAGACACAGGTAGAAACGCTTGGGGGCCGCATCGAACTCGATAGTACTCCGGAGGAAGGGTCCCGGTTCACGGTGTTCCTGCCGGCAAGCTAACTGATTTTTTTTCAAAAACCTTGCGTCTTTTTGAATGCGGGTTCGTCGTGTTATTGTCAAACAAAAAATAAAACAATGATGAACCCAGTGATCACCTCTTTCATTTTCGGCATTACCATCGCCGTGTCGATCGGTCCAATTGCCATGCTTATTATTAACAGAAGCATCAATTGCGGATTGCGGGTCGGGATAACCACCGGCATTGCTGCTGCCTCAGCGGATCTCACCTACGCCATTATTTCGTTTGTTGCCGGTTCAGCCATTTACGGGCTTTTGGTTCACTTCGAATTCTGGCTAAGAACTGCTGCGTCACTAATATTGCTATCATTTGGTAGCTGGATGCTATGGAATGCCGTCAGGAACCGGAAGAAGTCGATCGGCGCATTAAACAACTCATGTGATCGGGTATTCGGGTCAACCTATGCCCTTACTATGGCTAATCCTTTAACTATCGTGGCCTTTTCAAGCTTTGCCGCTCAATCGGCTATCACCGGCTTTTCTACAGTAGTTCTAAGTTCGATCGCACTCTTCACGGGAAGCCTTATCATCCAGATGGGATTAGCATTTTTCGGCGACACGGTCAAAAAACACATTGGCAACTCCGGAACTGTGTTTTATCTGAATGTCTTAAGCAGCATCGCCATAATTTCCATGGGTCTGTTGAAAGTATTCTAGACGCTCTTCCTCGCCGATACTTAAAATATAAATCGTATTCTTGCTGTAGGGACTGCAAATACCCGCTGCATTAAAAGAACGATTAATAACCTATGAGTGAAAAAGTGATCGATATCTGGAAGAATTTCAACAACAGTCTCCACGAGTATATCTGCAGAAAGGTAGATCAGCATGATCACTGTCATGACATCCTGCAGGATGTTTATATCAAGGTAATGGATAACATCCACCGGCTTGATCAGGTCAATAACCTGGGAGGATACTTAACGAGGATCGCCTCCAATGCCGTTAACGATTATTATAGAGCGAATTCCAAAACAACAACAACCGAAAACAGCGCTCTTGCCGATATTGAGTTGATCGATCATGCGGATGACGAGCCGCGACCAGAGATAGAGCTGGCAGACTGCTGCCTGCGCCCGATGATCGAACAATTGCCCGATATCTACCGGGATGCGCTGATCATGACCGAATTGGATGGCCTCTCACAAAAACAGCTAGCAGAAGCTCTTGGTATTTCATTATCAGGCGCTAAATCAAGAGTTCAGCGCGCCCGCGAGAAGCTGAAGGATGTCATATTGAACTGCTGCCAGTATGAGTTCGACCGATACGGCAATATTTTAGGTTGCACTGACTCCTCTTGTTAATTTTCCCTGCGTCTTTTTGCTCAACGTTCCGTCATTGGTATAAACAAGCTATTATACTATTATGACTACAAAACAAATTAACATCAGAACGATCTTACTGACCGGGTTACTTTTTGGCTCTGTAATGCTGACAGCCTTTTATTTACCCGCGAATGATCTCCACCCTCTTGAAGCTGTCCGAGGCCATTACAGGGCGATAAAGACTTTAAACGAAAAGCCCAATCCGGCCAGAGCTGCACTCGACACCATAACGTATCCCTGGACAGAATACAGTAACGGCGCACTGGCGAAAGCACTGATGAGAACGTACTACTTATCGCGTGAACAGGAGAACCATCTGCCCGCTCTGATCAAAAGCCCGGCAAACAGTTCCGATCAGACGAATGCCGACCTGGCATACCTCCTGGACCTTCAGAAAAGAAGGACTCCGGAGGAGGTCAGACATGCCACAGCGATTGGTGAAGTCGGCTCCTGGCCAGAGATCATTAATCCCACGGATCCGGCTTATAAGGAAAATTTGAGCCAACTCTTTTATATCGCGACTCCGGTAGGAGAATGGTTTAACCCCGAAAGTTTTCCGGCAACTACTCAGCTGTTAAAAAACACCCTTCAGGATATAAGAGTGACCGAGTTCAGACTAAAGCAATACTTCAAACGACCAAGGCCTTACCATTTAAGTGCTGAAATTGAGCCGGTGATGAAAATTAAATCGCCTTCATTTGCGAGTGGCCATACCTTATGGGCATTTACTCAGGCATTTCTCTTTGCTGAGATCATCCCTGCAAAAAGAAACGAATTTCTTAAAAGGGCCGAGGAAGTAAGGTGGTCACGAGAGCTGTTAGGTATCCATTTTCCCACGGACAATGAGGCTTCCCGAATTGTTAGCTGGCACCTCTTAAATAAATGGATGGAAAATCCTCAATTCATTACAGATCTCGAAAGAGCTAAAGCCGAATGGCGTTCAAAATCCAAAAGCTTCCAGTAACTTTTACTTAGTATCAAAATCTCCGTCAGACCGTGCGGAGGTTTTGATGCCTTCTCAAAAACTTTCAGCAACTGATCGAACGCAATTATGCTAAGCTACGTTTGCCGAAACAGTATGCTGAACAGCTGTACATCACGCCCAATCATCTTAATGCATTGTGCCATGATGTACCGGCAATGCCTGCCGGAGACATTATTCGCAACAGGGTGATCCTGGAAGCGAAACGGCGACAACTCTTATTTGAAAAGTTTGATCTGGTCAGAGTACTGTTTGTTAAAAAATGCAGCCGGTAAAGAACCGGATACAGCCTTTCAGAAATATTGATACTTTTGGGGCCAAGCCGATTCTTGACAAAGTGAAGATCTCCCTTATCACCGCCACCTTTAACGCTGAACAATTCCTTCAGGGTTGTATTGATTCTGTGGCCGCACAAAACATTACGAATCTCGAATATATCATTGTTGACGGCGGATCACGGGATGGAACGATGGCAATCGTCGAAAAGAATTCACATATTGTCTCAAAACATATTTCAGAAAAAGATAAAGGGATCTACGATGCTATGAACAAAGGCATGGCCATGGCTACGGGGGATATCATCGGAATTTTAAATGCGGATGATTTTTTTCCGTCAGGTAATGTGCTTCATGCCGTTCGGCAGCGATTTATTGAAACCGGGGCCGACGTGGTGTATGGCGATCTGTGGTATGTCGACCGCATCGTGGCCGATAAAGTTGTGCGAAAGTGGAAGTCGCAGCCTTACCGGCATGGCATGTTCCAGCAGGGCTGGATGCCTGCGCACCCGACATTTTACGCCAAACGGGAACTTTTTGAAAAGTTTGGTGGCTACGACCTCGGATTCGGAAGCGCGGGCGACTATGAACTGATGGTGAGGTTCCTCCATAAGCACAGGGCAAAGGCCGTTTATCTCGGGAAGCTTATGGTAAAGATGCGGACGGGCGGAGTCAGTAACCAATCGCTGGTCAACCGGTTCAGGGCCTCCGTTATGGACTACAGGGCCATGAAACGAAACTCTGTCCAATTCCCTATCTTAGCCATACTTTTAAAGCCGCTGCGAAAGCTTGGACAGTTTATCAAATAAGGTGACCGACGATAAGACCATTGGGATAATCGGATTAGGCTATGTTGGTCTGCCGTTAGGGACACTGTTCTCCAATAAATATCCGGTGATCGGATACGATATCAACGAGCAACGCGTAATGCAGTTGAACGCCGGGCTTGATCTTACCGGCGAGGTTTCTGGTGAGGCCCTCACCTCCGAGAACATTTCGTTTACCACCGATGCTTCGCTGCTGCGCATGTGTGACGTGATAATCGTCACCGTTCCGACCGATATCAACCGTGATAACCAGCCCGACCTGGAGCCTCTTAAAAAAGCGTCTGCAACTGCTGGGCGCTATTTAAAAGACGGCGCGATCGTTGTCTTTGAATCAACCGTCTACCCCGGGCTCACGGATGAGATCTGCATACCGATCATTGAAGAGACAAGCGGCAAAAAGTGGAAAACCGATTTTTTTGTCGGTTACTCACCTGAGCGGATCAATCCCGGAGATAAGGACCGTCCCCTCAGATCTATTCTTAAGATCGTTTCGGGAGACACGCCGGAAACACTTGAAACTATCGCATGCCTGTATGGCAGCGTTATTGACGCCGGTATCTATCGGGCCGAAAACATCCGGACCGCGGAAGCTGCCAAGGTCATTGAAAACGCACAACGGGACCTGAATATAGCCTTTGTGAATGAACTGGCTCTTATCTTCGATAAAATGGGCCTCGACACCCGGTCGGTGCTGGAGGCTGCAGGCACTAAATGGAACTTCCTGAAGTTCGAACCCGGGCTGGTTGGCGGGCACTGCATCGGCGTGGACCCGTATTACCTGACGCATAAGGCTGAAGCCCTTGGATATGTTCCGGAAGTGATCCATTCCGGCCGGCGGGTCAATAACGGCATGGCAAAATTCATTGCGGAAAAGGTTGTTAAAACGCTCATCAAAGAAAATCGTCAGATCAACATGGCCAGGGTACTGCTGATGGGCGTCACTTTCAAGGAAAACGTACCGGATACCAGAAATTCAAAGGCCTTTGACATCATCGCCGAACTGACCGATTATGGCGTCGCGGTTGATCTTTATGACCCGCTTGCCGAAAGCAATGCCAGAGAATTCCGGGCTGCTCTTAACCGGGACCTGCCAGAAGGTCCGTTTGATGCGGTGATCTTAGCAGTCAGGCATGATGAATTTCGCATGGTTTCGCTCGGGCACCTGCGTTCGGTCTCCGCAAACGGGCAACTCTTCCTGTTCGATCTTAAAGGATTCTATGACCGAAAGGAAGCGCTGAGCGTCGCGAGCCATTATTGGAGGTTATAAGAGTACAGCTTGCATTATCTTTATTGTTTGACCCACCTGCCATGATCCGGCACAGCAACCTCCTTCCAGTTGCTCACCAGGTTTTGAAGGCCTTCCTTTAGCTCTGCACCGTGCATCGCCGTACCATGTCCTGAGATCACGGTTTGCGGATCCAGGGCTGCCAGCCTTTGAACTGAATCATAAGCGGCCTCCCAGTCGGTAGTCAGATACACCGGTGGTCCGCAGACTTCTTCTTTCTGGATCAGCACTTTATACATCGAGTCCTGTTTAACGGTTATGAACGCATCTGCTGAGATCAGTAACCGGTCTCTTTCCCTGAATAACGCAACTTGACCGGGTGAGTGTCCGGGGACATGGATCCATTTCCAGTCGGCCAGAAATGGAACAGCGCCATCTGCCGGCAGCGCCTGCAGACGTTCACTGATATTGATAGCGTCGTGCGGGTAGAACGACGATATCCTGGCCAGCATTCCGCCTTCGACCGAGGTGTCGGGTTCCGGGTAAGCCTGTTTCCCTGTTAAGAACGGAAACTCCATCGGATGGGCGTATACCGGAACACGCCATTCTTCAAGCAGGTGAACGATGCTGCCTACATGGTCGAAGTGTCCATGGGTGAGAATGATGGCTGACGGGGCCTTTAGCTGACCATACCGGCTTTCGGCCACTTTAATGATCTCGCTGCCTGACTTTGGCATCCCGGCATCGACTAATACCCAATCGCCACCAGGTTCTCCGATCATGATCAGGTTCACGATCTGATCAGTATAATAGGCTACATCGGAAACCACTTCCCGCACCTCCCCGCTGTCCACTGAGGTCATCGGTACTGCCTTATTATCTGCACTTTGCTTCATAACGATACTGTTTCAGCGTTTCGTCCAATATTCATGCCGCACCACCGGCGCACGCTTGCTTTGTCGCTTCACCCGAACGGGCATCTATCTGTTTTGATCTGACTGCATTATCGTATCTTCAAAAACTTGACAGCCTGCAAATCGCGTTGCATACGTAAATGATACCTAATATGGCTTTTGATGATCTCAATTTGTCGGTCAGACAGCTCGGCAAACATGAAGCGTTACCTATCTATGAAAATGGCATCCAGGCCAAACATATGATCATGCTCGAAAGGAAGATAAGATCCGAAAAGGATAAACTCATTGCGGGCGGGTCTTCAGGAGCCGCTTCAATTTCTTAAGCGGCCCGGAGGAAGTCGCCGGTGCGGAAGTGTTCCGTAGCGTGACAATGAATGTCCTCCTGCCTTTTACAAGATCGGTCCGGAAGTTGACCTCGAGGTTGTCTTTTTTAAAGTCGGAATTCTCACTGATCTTATCGTCTTTGCGGTTGAAATTCATTTCCGTCATCAGCTGACGCAGTTCCCTGAATTCGGAATACTCATAAGTAACATACTGAACAAAGTTCCGGAGCGGCTCCTTTTTGTACTCACCTTTGGTGATGAGTTTAGCCGTTGCCGGTGTCTTTCTTCTGTTTGAAAATGTAAACACCTTGCTTTCCTCCTCCCGATCACTCTTTTGGTCGACAAGGGCAAAACCTTTCAGGAAGAACTCCTCGTAGGTTTTATCCAGCGAGGCATTCAGCGTCTGCTGAAGTTCTTTAAATGTAAAGCGCTGCGCGTACGAGATATTTACAGTAATGAGGAGAGCGATGAGGGTCAAAAGCTTTTTCATCATCGCTAATGTAGGAAAATATGCCGGCTCACAAACTCAATTATTGACCGGGTTCACTATCTTAAGGCTGATGCCGGCCAATCAGCTTCGTTGATCAGGTTCGCATGAGGCCACAAGGCCCGTCCATCATCTTCAGAAGCGCTATGCGTAATCACCTGGCGAACCACTTTGCGAGGTGACGCTCAGCAGTTCAGGCCGGCCTTTCTTTTCGCGGCTTAAAACCTTATAGGTAATAAAAATACTCAGCAGCATACACAGCGCCCCGATGAGGAAATGTATTCCCGGAAAATAGAACGGCGCTCGATCTGTAGTAAAGTAAGCAAAGGTACTGTTCATCAACAGCGGGCCAATGATGGTGGTAAGACTCATCAAAC
Source organism: Sphingobacteriaceae bacterium (assembly GCA_036405495.1). GTDB lineage: Bacteria > Bacteroidota > Bacteroidia > Sphingobacteriales > Sphingobacteriaceae > DASWTL01. The sequence goes on from DASWXL010000178.1 coordinate 9,915, forward strand.
TTGTTAATGCCCCCTGTAATTCGCCCTGGTTACTCGCTGGAACATATCCGGATATGACGGATTGCAGTGACGGACCGCAAATGCCACCAAGGCAGTAAGGTACCAGAAATGCGAACATCATCCATCCTTCGGATGCAAAGGCGAACAGTATGAGTCCGAGCGTATAAAGTGAAAGTCCGAGGTAAATACTTTTTTCATTCCCTATACGGGGATTGATGACGCGGGTAAGTCCGCCCTGAACAGCACCCACCAGTACTCCTACCACAGCAAGGGATATGCCGACCATTTTTTCGCTCCAGCCAAACCGGTATATAGTAAAGAAGTTCCAGTTGCCTTGTACAGCCTGCGCCCCGAGATAGATCAGAAAGAATCCAACGGCAAGGCCGCCGATCTCGCGGTGATTGTTCAGAAACTTAAGTGATCCGAAAGGGTTGGCTCGTCTCCAGTCGAACGGACGGCGGTTATCCTTACTTAAAGACTCCGGCAGGAAAAAATATCCGTACAGACAGTTGAGGAAACATAATACCGCAGCAGCGTAGAACGGAGCACGGATGCCCCATGTTGCCAGTAAGGCGCCGAGTGCCGGTCCGAGAACAAAACCCAGTCCGAACGCAGCTCCGATAAGTCCGAAATTCTTTGCGCGGCTGGTTGCATCAGGACTAACATCGGCAATATATGCTGTTGCGGTAGTGAAACTAGCGCCTGTGATGCCGGCGATCACGCGCCCGAAGAACAGCCAGCTGTATGCCGGTGCAACAGCCAGTATAATATAATCGATACCGAAACCTAACAACGATAGCAGAAGGACCGGTCGCCGCCCGTACTTATCGCTAAGATTTCCTATCACAGGCGAAAAAAGGAATTGTGTGATGGCAAAAACCGACAATAGGAAAGCACCGTAAGTACTTGCCTCGTTAACCGGAATGCCTTTAAGCTGTGCGATCAGATCGGCCATCACGGGAATGATAAGCCCCCAGCCCATAACGTCGATCAGCAAGGTAATGAAAATGAAGCCGATGGCAGCTTTTTTGGGTGAATTCATAAGCGCTTAGGTCAGAATAAGGGGGCAAAAATCAGAAAAAAAAGTTTAACTAGAACTATCGATCGTGGGCTCTGGCAAGATACAATTATGAACTTTTGTGAATAAACACTCTCTTTGTATGCTAATATGAGACGACTTAAGCGTTATTCACGTGCCAAAAAAGTGATCTGGTTGAGAAACAGCCTGAACACGCCCTTAAGCTTCAATCCTTTTGTGTACAGCAAATTGTTCTTTCTGTGGACGTTGCTGGGACTCATTGGGGGCATCATTGCAGCCAGCTACTGGTTGGTATTAGAGCATACTATTCATTTCCTGAGTTTCATCCAGGGTGTTGGTGTCATCCCGCTGATGACGCTGGGCGGGCTGCTTGCAGGCTGGGTGATCCATAAACTGGGTGATCCCGGAGAGATCGACCTTATCGTTGACAATATCCACTTCAACCGGGGGCAGCTAAATCCGAAAAATAATCCGTCGATGATCCTGTCTTCACTGGCTTGTATCTCCACGGGCGGAAGCCTGGGGCCGGAGGCTCCTTTAGTACAGATTGTGGGTTCAACAGGTACCTATATCGGCAATAAACTGAAGTTCAAGGGGGAAGCATTACGGTCGTTAACTATTGCAGGCATGGCCTCAGCATTCACAGCGCTTTTTGGCGCTCCGCTTGGAGGCAGCCTTTTTGCTATGGAGATCCTTGATCATAAACAGGTTACCCGTTATTACCAGGCGTTTCTGCCGGCACTGGTTGCGAGTTGTGCAAGCTATCTGATCTTTGTACTCATCACTCACCTGAATCTGGGACCTGCATGGAACTTCCCGGAATATGCTGATCCCTCAATAAACGATATATTTTATGCCATAGGTTATTCTTCGCTGGGCGCGGCAACCGGCTGGCTGTTCATTTTTCTTGTGCGCCGGCTTAAACAGCTGTTTGGCAGGATCAGAACACCGATCTATATTAAACTGGCGCTTGGCGGCTTCCTGCTTGGAACGATAGCCTACTTTCTACCCCTTACGCGCTTTTTCTCGCACGACCAGTTAAACACGCTGATTGCAGAGAAGCATACCGTCATGTTTTTAGCAGGTCTTTTGTTCTTTAAGCTTCTGGCAATTGCCATAACAGTTACGTCAGGCTGGAGAGGCGGATTCATTATTCCGCTGCTTTTCTGCGGGGCGGCCCTCGGTATGATCGTATTCCAGCTTTACCCAGGCCAGAACCTGACACTGGTGTGTGTATGCTGTATGGCGGCATTGGTGGCCTGTGTAACCCGTACACCTGTGAGTATTGTGATCTTACTAGGTACAATGACGGGCTTTAACTACCTGATTCCGATCCTTTTTGCCAGTCTTACCGGATTTTTCCTGGCTCCGAAGACGCCGCTTATCAATGCGCAGCTGGCAGTTGCAAAAAAGCGGCCGGCCGACTAAAAAGAAACGCCCCCGAATTTCTTCGGGAGCGTTTGCGAGCGTTGATTTATTATAGTGTTACAAAATCAAAAGTTAAAAATTAAAAGTCAAAAATAAAAGGCCGACGCATTACCTGTATCTCAATCCTGAAGCGGTCTTTCCGGAGGAGTAGATCATGCCGTCTACTGATGTTCCGCCAGAGCTGACGCGTTTAGCCATACGCTCCAGGTCGTCTTCAATTGAGTTATTGATCAGTCCGCCGGTAATTGCCGATTTCCATTTGATACCGCCTGACTTGCTGGTCAGTACCTCATAATCCTGAAGCGGCTCTGAGAGGACATAAGCGTGCATACCGCCGATCTTCTTCACCCTACCGATACCTTTAGTGGCGGCAGTAGGCGTATCCTTGAACCGGATACCGACGATCCGTTTTCCGGAAGAATAGATCACGGCATCAATGCGGGAGTTCTGTTTCATTGCCTTACGGACAAAATTCGATATTTTATCCGCTATGCTTTCGTTTACAAGTCCGCCGGTAACCGCCGAAGTGGTGCTGATACCGGTGCCCACATCACTGATCACTTCATAATCGCGCAGGGGCTCGGAAAGCACATAAACTTCAATACCCTGAACCTTGTGTACTCTGGCAAGTCCCTGTTCACCTTCTGCAGAGGTAAAGCCGAATGTAACGAATAGCGAAAGGGATAAAAAGAATAGGAATAGTTTTTTCATGGTGTGTAATTTTTAGGATTTGGACTATAAAACTAACACCGGGACAGGTGTTATGCTGTCAGTGGAAATACTGAAGTGCACGTCAGTATTTTCACGGATTTTTACAAGCGCGTTTAAAAATAAGGTCGTGCGGGGCAGGTCTAGTCGACAACAATGCCGCTGGTATATGCGTATTTGACCAGCCCAACGGTATTTTTCGAGTTCGTTTTCCGCAGAAGATTCTTTCGATGGGTTTCCACCGTACGTTCGCTGACGAACAATGTTTCGGCGATCTCCTTGCTGGTCAGTTCACGGACCAGGAGTTTGAGGATCTCTATCTCCCGCCCGGTCAGATCGGGTTCGGCTTCTTCTTTAACCATGCCCCTGGTCAGCGCTTTACTAACCTCCGGACTCCAGTACTGCCCGCCCTCGGCAATAATGGTGATCGCCCTCATGATCTCGCGTGCGGCATACTTTTTCAGGATATATCCGTCCGCTCCGGCCATGACGGCGTCCTGCACAATATTGCTTTCATCGTGCATACTCAGAAACAGCACCTTGACAGCGGGATGATTTTGCTTAACTTCCTTCAATAACTGGAGCCCGGTCATACCGGGCATATTATAATCAGTTATCAGAATATCCGGCTTTTGAGTGCAGAGATATGAAAGGCAGTAACACGCATCCGACACTTTCCCTACGACCTCGATATCTTCATTCTGTGCCAGCAATGCTTCTATGCCATCCAGCATGATCTCGTGGTCGTCGGCTATAAGGATCCGGGCCTTCATGAATGATCGTAAAAAATGATTAAGTTTAACTAAAATACCAATTTTCCTGAGTTAACTATGCGGCGGCTGCCATTTTTACTTTTGATCTTCGTTTGCACCGGCGCGTCGGCATTGCCCGTAACCGACAGCCTTCAGCAAGCTTTAAAGCGCCACACCGGCGATAAGAAAGTTAAAACGTGGAATTCACTCATTACAAATCTGCAGCCCCAGGCACCGGACAGCGCGCTTGCCTCGATCCTCCAGCTTAAAGCGTATTCCGTCAAAAATGGATCTGACAAAGGGCTGATGTTTGCCTACTATCAGTTTGGCATTTACTACAATATGCGCGGGGACTACGAACGATTGAAAACATTTGCCGATAGTTGCCTCGAATTGTACACCGCTAAAAAACTTCAGGCAGCGGGCGGGTACGGCCATCAGCTAACCGGCGTCTACTTCTGGCAGATCGGAAGGTATGATAAAGCACTGCAAAGCCAGTTCAAGGGCTTGAAGATCCGTGAAGCGATGAAAGACTCAGCAGGTATAGGTGCAAGTCTGGCTAGCATCGGCGTAGTGCATTTAAGCAGCAATCAACCTGCCAAGGCTGAAACCAGTATCCGGAAAGCACTCGATATCAGTTACCGGCTCAAAGATGATAACCTCAGTTTGCGGTGCTTACATACACTCGCCAACCTTTACGGCATGCAGGGCCAATATGAACGGGCCCTGGAAACAGACCGGATCGCCCTCAGGATCTGTGAGCGTACCGGGAATCGACGGGCATTCTCAGAGTTCTACTCCAACATGGCATTGTGCTTCTTTTACCAGGGCAAACCTGAATTATCGCTCAGTTACCATAATAAGGTTTTGGAGATCGACAGGTTCTTTAAAGACGATAAACAGATCGCGGATACCTACCTGAATATGGCCCTGGTGTACCGCAGTAAAAAGGACCATACGGCTACCGTGCTACTGCTGCAACATGCTGTTGACCTGTTTGAGAAAACCCGGCACAAGCAGGGGTTACGCGAGGCCTATCGCTCGCTGAGTGAGGCACACAAGGAAAACGGCGATCACAGGAAGGCATATTCCGCGTACCTCGATTATCATAAGGTAGCAGAGGAGATCAGCAACGAGAAAAACAACAGGAACCTGGCGCAATTAAACGTCGAATACGAGACGGAACAACGGCAACAAAAGATCCGAAGCCTCAGTCAGGAGGCGACCATCCGCGAACTGCAACTGAAGCAGCGTAATATTTTTCTGGCCATAGCGGTGGGACTGCTTCTAGCGGGCAGCACGCTGGCGATACTGTTCTATAAGCATCGGCGGCTGCGCGAAGCGGCAAAGCTGCAGGAGGAGATCAGCCGTCAGCAGCAACTGGCGGCAAGGGCCGTCCTCGATGCCGAAGAGCAGGAAAGGCGGCGCATTGCCACCGAGCTTCACGATGGAGTAGGCCAGACGATGTCGGGCGCCCTTGTGAACCTTAACCTGCTCTTTGATAAACTGCCGCTTGCGAGCCATGAAAAGGCACTTGCCGACCGCTCCATATCGCTCGTTTCGGAGGGATACGATGAACTGCGAAACCTCTCACACCGCGTTATTCCAACCGCTTTGATGCGCAAGGGACTGGTCGCGGCGGTCAAAGATCTGGTCGACAGGATTGACGCGTCCTTACTTAAGATCAGCTTTGAGGCGTCCGGCTTAAGTGGGTCGCTGGATCCCCACGTGGAAACGGCATTATACCGTATCGTTCAGGAATCGGTGAACAATGTGATCAAGCATGCCGAAGCATCACGGTTATTCATACAGCTGGCCAGGGACGAAGAAGGCATCAGCCTTACGATTGAAGATAACGGAAAAGGATTCGATGCCATCC
>DASWXL010000179.1:0-10378 GCA_036405495.1 Sphingobacteriaceae bacterium
CGGTAGAATTCCTGTTGAAATATGGAAAACTCCCATCCCACAAGGGCCTCGGCCAGTTTCCCACATTACAACAGGATAACAATAGCAAATCGGATTGGAATTATTTAGTTTTGAATGTAGCGAGTTAGGGGAAGATTACAGTTCTTCCGCTGGGAGGTACCCGTATACGCTTCCCAGTAAAATGATACCGATGCTTCATTCTCTGAGCGGGCCTCCGCATTTTCGGCTTCCGGCAGGTCGCCCCAGCTGACCAGGGCCAGGGAAGGGTCGACGTAAAAATCGGGCGCTTCCCAGACCAGCGCATTTTTAGACAGGTACGACTTTGCCGAGTTGAAACCATGTGCTGTCTCAGAGTAGTTTTTGAAACTCACCCTGACAAGCTCCGTGATGGGCTGAAGCCAGAACTGTGTGACGGCGAACTTCTGCCGGTTGGCCAGTTCCTTCGCCGTCGGCTTTCCGGTCCTCGGCTTGGGTAAGGCTTTCATGAATTGCCTGCCGTTTCTGGCAAAGCCAACGACGGTTCCTACTTTTCCGGAAAAACCGCCTAAAATTCCTTCGATTAATCGGGCCATGTTTAAAGTAAAAAGTAAAAATTCAAAATTAAAAAGTCAAAAAGGACCACCTTCTGGAGAGATGCAACCCGCTTAACGATATATCGCGATTCCCTGCAACTGAAAATTACAAATTAAAATTTGAGAATTAAAATTAAAAAATAGTCGCGGTTTTGGGGGCGCCTGTAAAAAATCGCATCAAAAATCTATAGCCTCTCTGTTTTCCGCGCAATAATTCAGAACTCCAGAGCGGGTTGTTAACTATAAGTTTATGCGGATAAAACAGGGAATTTATCTATGCTAACTTCCTGTTCAATCCGTGTTTTGTTCCTGTTATCTCCCTGTTAAATATCCCGACGAAAGGCGGTAGACAATACCTCGAAATCGTATTTTTTTCACGCCTTGTAAACTATTAGTTAAAAGCGGCATTGCTGAAATCCGGTGCATAAAAAAGCCGCCTGAGAGTATCAGGCGGCTACTAATTTTGTGGTTTAGGTTATCGCAACCGGTCAGCCGATCGGATCAGTTTTTCATCTTTGCGGATACCTTTGAGAGCCAGAATAATAAACAGAATGGCGATAGGGAGCAGGATAACGCCCAGGCCGTAGTTTTGCAGCTGAAGATCTGTGGTGCCTGCCGCCCCTTTGGCAACCTGAGCCGTCCAGAAGCTAAAGCCAAGGATCAGGAGGATCGTGATATACGACAGGGTGATCTGCTGCTTGCGGTTCTTATATAGGAAGATGATGGCAAACGGCAGAAGGCCCAGGATCACCGTGGCGATGGTCAAAGCCAGGAAAGGTTCGGTCTGGACCACCTGTCCGTTAATGCTTTCATATACGCCGGTTACTTTGATTGCTCTCGCAGTGCCTTCGGCGTTCAAAACCTGAACATACGGAAACAGAAACAAAGCAAAGATTGCGGTAGTTGCCAGAAATAACCAAACAGATTGTATGCGCTGTATCATGGGATAAAAGATTTGAGTGGTAAAGATAGTACGAAGCGGGGAGAGCGCAAAGCGGGCAAATTATTTCATGGGTTAAACTTCCACTTAGGGAAAAAACGCAACTAACAGCACGGCTGTCGCATTTCGAAGGCTATGAATTAAAGCAGTGGTCCAGAATGCTTTTTGGGGATTGCGATGAAATAAGTAGTACACATATGCAAGGACAATACCTATGGAGAAGGCGAATAACATATAGCCCAGATTGTAAGGGTGGACAAGGCCAAAAATGAAAGCGGAGAGGAGAATGATCAAAGCTTGCTTGCCTTTAACAGGTTTTAAGCTGGTTGAAATCTTAAACACTCCGCGTTGGAAAATGAAGGTTTCAAGAATTGGCGCAACGACAATAATTATAAACCAGTTGGTAACACCAGGCCCGCCATCCTCATTTCCAAAAACATTACGTGTAATGTACATCAAAGGAAAGAATAGAAGGGTCATTATCCATGTCAGAATATAGAAGTACAGTATCTGCATGTGATACTTCTTTCTGCAGAAAAAGAAATTCAGGCGGGTAAAGATTTTTTTTAGCATGGTGTAAGGGCCGGCAGATCCGTTCTGAGGTGCTTCGATTTACTTTGGCACAGAATTATAGCCATCTCTGAAGCCTGCGGAAACATCCGCTACGACACAAACCAGGCTTCCTATTGAATCGGCGATCCAGAAATCAAAGATCCGGTTCTCATAGATGTAAGGTCGGTAGAGGAACGTCATTATGAGTCCGATACTTACGGTTGATATGCTGATAGCCAGGTACTGGATTTTCATTGGTTATGAATTAGATGCTTTTTCTATGCAAGGCTTTCTGGTTATTAATTTTACTTCAATAAATAAGAAAAGTTCCGGAAAGAAAAATTCATTGAGCGAACGGTAGGAGATTTTGAGTGAACGGTAAAACTTTGCGCTCTGCCTTTTGCTCTTTACCTTTGCCCGGTGGAGCAGAAAAGCAGATTTTTTCTTGAGATTTCCTATAACGGATCGGCTTACCATGGCTGGCAGGTCCAGGAGAATGCCGTTTCGGTGCAGGAAGTTTTGAATAAAGCTTTAAGTACGGTGCTGAGAGAAGAGATCGAAACCGTCGGCTGCGGCCGTACGGATACCGGTGTGCATGCGACGGAGTTCTTTGTACACTTTGACGCTGCGAATTCAAAAGCCAAAAGTCAAAATTCAAAAGGGCAGGATCAAAAGCAAAAAGCCGTAACTCCGAATTCCCAACTCCGACCTCCGAACTCCAACCTCCTCCGCAGTCTCAATTCCCTGCTCCCTTACGACATCGCCGTAAAGCGCATTATCCCGGTAGGGGAGACGGCTCATGCGCGGTTTGACGCCACCCAGCGGTCTTATGAGTATCATATCCACTTCGAAAAGGATCCGTTCAGGCATGGCTATTCGTGGTTGCTGCGCGACCGTCCGGATGTCGCGTTGATGAATGAAGCGGCACAGATCATGATGGAATACCGTGATTTCAGCTGCTTCAGCAAATCGAATACACAAACGTTTACCAACAACTGCACCATTACGCGTGCTGAATGGGTAAAGACTGACGGCGGCATGGTGTTTCATATTTCGGCGGACCGCTTTTTGCGGAACATGGTGCGCGCTATCGTGGGTACTCTTATAAAGATCGGGCGAAAGGAAATGGAGCCTGACGGAATTCGGGCCGTTATTGAAAGCAAGAACCGTTCGGAAGCGGGAACTTCTGTGCCGGCATGCGGCTTGTATCTCACTCGCGTTGTATACCCATATATAGGAGCTTCTGACAATGGCTAAAGTAACGGGGAAAGCGGTTGATGTTCACTTGCTGAAACGGGTTTTCGGATATGTGCGCCCTTACCGGAATCTTTTATACTGGTCGGTTGCCCTTACCGTCGGCCTGGCGCTGCTGGCGCCGGCACGCCCGCTGCTCATTGAGCATACGGTCGACCGCTTCATTCTGACCAACGACCGCCAGGGGCTGATCAACATGTCGGTCATCATGGTCGTTCTGCTGGTCTTTCAAACCATCGTTCAGTATTATCATACCTGGCTAACCAATACACTGGGGCAGTCGGTCATCCGCGATCTGCGTATCAATGTGTTCAACCACATCGGTAAACTCCGGCTTAAGTATTTTGACCGGACACCGATCGGCCAGCTGATCACCCGCACGGTGTCGGATCTGGAAACTATTGCTGAGATCTTTTCTGAAGGGCTGATCGTGATCATCGGCGATATCCTCCAGATCGTTACCATCATCATTTGTATGCTGCTTTACAGCTGGAAGCTGACGCTCATCGTGCTGGTTCCCCTGCCGTTGCTGATGCTGGCCAGCTATATCTTCAAGGAAGCGATCAAATCGGCATTTCAGGAAGTAAGGACACAGGTGGCGCACCTGAACACCTTCCTTCAGGAACATATTACCGGAATCAGCATTATCCAGTATTTCGCCCGCGAAGAGCAGGAAATAAAAAAGTTCAAAAAGATCAATGCTCTTCACCGCGACGCTCACATCCGCTCGAACTGGTATTACTCGATCTTCTTTCCGGTAGTCGAGATCATATCCGCTATGTCGCTGGGCTTATTGATCTGGTACGGCTCCAGGATGATCCTGAATGAGGAGGTGGTCACAACCTTCTTCAGGGAGGTGAATGCGGGTCCGGGACTGGTAATCGCTTTTATCATGTTCACCAACATGCTTTTCCGGCCGATCCGCGAGCTTGCCGACAAATTCAATACCCTCCAGATGGGCATGGTGGGAGCGGAAAGGGTATTTACCGTTCTTGATACGAAGGAAGTAACGGTGAACGTGGGGCAACGGAAGCCGGACAATATGCGTGGAGAGATCGAGTTCAGCAACGTCTGGTTTGCGTATAATGACGATAACTGGGTCCTGAAAGATATTTCCTTCCTCGTGAAACCGGGCGAAACGCTGGCCCTGGTCGGCGCTACGGGTGCCGGAAAATCATCGACCATCAATATTCTGAACCGGTTTTATGAGATCAGCAAGGGAAGCGTAAAGATCGATGGTGTCGATATCCGTGAATATGAACTGGATTTTCTTCGCTCCCGTATCGCAACCGTTCTGCAGGATGTATTCTTGTTTTCGGATACCATCGCCAATAATATCACGCTGAATAATACGTCGATAGCAAGGGAACGACTGATAAATGCGGCGAAAGAAGTGGGGGCGCATGAGTTTATCGAACGCCTGCCGGGTGGCTATGATTATAATGTGATGGAGCGGGGGGCAACGCTGTCGGCCGGACAGGCGCAGCTGATCTCGTTCATCAGGGCGTTGGTTTACGATCCCAAGATCCTGGTCCTGGACGAAGCCACTTCGTCGGTTGATACGGAAACGGAACATCTGATCCAGTCGGCCATTCAAAAGTTAATGAAGGGGCGCACTTCCATAGTCATTGCGCACCGGCTATCCACTATTCAAAATGCGGATAAGATCATTGTACTGGACCATGGCGAGATCAAGGAAATGGGTTCGCACCAGGAACTGTTAAAGTCGAACGGGTATTATAAGCGCCTCTACGATCTTCAGTTCAATTCTGCGGGGATCAAAGTGTAACCTTTTTTGTGTAGTTGTTTTTTATATCTGATAATCAGGTTGTTTGTGGTTTTTGTAATTTCGCGATAACCAATCTGTACAACTATGAAAAAGCCTGTTTTATTGATCACATTGAGTTTGTTTTTACTGTGTTTTAGTGTAAACGCGCAAAATAATGCAGACCAGGAAGCGGCGATGAAGGCCTGGCAGGCATACATGATGCCGGGCGAGCCGCACAAAATGATGGCAAAGGACAACGGGGAGTGGACGTATGAAATGACCATGTGGATGGAACCCGGTGCAGAGCCCGCGAAAAGTACGGGCAGCCATGTCAATAAAATGATCCTGGGAGGCCGCTATCAGCAGTCGGCATTTAAAGGTGACTTTATGGGGCAGCCATTTGAGGGTATCAGTACAACCGGATACGATAACGCCAAGAAAGCCTTTTTCAGCACCTGGATAGATAATATGGGAACCGGTATCATGATGTCTGAAGGTAAATGGGATGACGGCAAAAAAGCCGTCATTATGACCGGTGAGGGTTATGATCCGGCTACCGGAAAAGACGTTAAGATGAAGTCGGTCATGACCTGGCCCGACGCCAATACCCAGGTAATGGAGATGTTCATGGTGCAGGACGATGGTAAGGAAATCAAGACCATGGAACTTCGGTCTAAAAGAAAATGACACCGGATTTGGGTTCTGAGTACTTCTTCCTGATCAAACCCCCTGAATGACCGCCCCCGGCGAGGGGGCGGTTTTTTTGTAAGCAGAGTCCCCGCACATTCTTAAACTTCTTATTTCAAATTATTAAAATAAACTTAGCTTTGCACCGAAACTTTTTAACCCCGCCTTCAGGCGGCGATACTGCGGGATGAAACTCTTAAGGGATGACGTTGTTCTGAGCAGGTAGAAGAAGTAAGTCGACAACAAAACTTTCATAAATAAGCTAAAATGAGCGTACTTGTTAATAAAAATTCAAAAGTTATCGTTCAGGGATTCACCGGAAACGAAGGTACCTACCACGCCACTCAGATGATCGAGTATGGCACCAACGTGGTTGGAGGGGTAACTCCCGGCAAAGGTGGCCAGGAACATCTCGACAGACCGGTGTTTAACTCGGTAAAAGAGGCGGTGGATAAGACCGGCGCAGACGTTTCTATCATTTTCGTACCTCCGGCTTTTGCGGCTGATGCAATTATGGAAGCTGCAGAGGCAGGAATTAAGGTAATTGTCTGTATCACGGAGGGCATCCCGACCAAGGATATGATCCTGGTGAAAGAATATATCAAAGACCGCGATTGTACGCTGATCGGTCCGAACTGCCCGGGCGTCATCACGGCAGACGAAGCGAAGATCGGTATCATGCCGGGCTTTATCTTCAAGAAAGGCAATGTAGGCGTGGTGTCTAAATCGGGAACCTTAACTTACGAAGCGGTTGATCAGGTGGTGAAAGCCGGATTAGGTATTACCACCGCTATTGGTATCGGTGGCGACCCGATCATCGGAACCCCGACTGTTGAGGCTGTGAAATTATTGATGAACGATCCGGAAACCCATGGTATCATCATGATCGGTGAGATCGGTGGCGGAATGGAAGCAGAAGCTGCCCGCTGGATCAAGGAGAACGGCACAAAGCCGGTAGTTGGTTTCATTGCCGGACAAACAGCGCCTCCGGGACGCCGGATGGGACATGCCGGAGCGATCGTTGGCGGAGCAGAGGATACTGCTGCGGCCAAGATGAAGATCATGCGCGAATGCGGCATCCGTGTGGTGGAGTCGCCCGCGGAGATCGGCGCGGCAATGGCGGAAGAGCTGTCGAAATAAAAAATCAAAAAAATATCCTGATCCCGGCCCTCCGCCGGGATTTTTTGTTTTCGGCAGTTTAAACGCTTGCCTCGTTAAGCAAAACGTGCTAACTTGCCCGAATGAGTTAAATGCAGAAGGTCAGCTGCTTGCTTTTTAACAAAAACTGATACTATGAAATCACTCATTCTTGCCATGTCGTTTTTCATGGCTGCCTCAGGCGGAAAACTGAAAGACGATCCGAAGAAAGACGAAAACCTGCGTACCATTACCGGAAAAGCGACCTATTATGCCAGCTATTTTCAGGGCCGCAGAACATCCAGCGGGGCACGCTACAGCAATCAGAAGTATACGGCTGCGCATCGCACCCTGCCGTTCGGTACGGAAGTCACCGTTACCAACCTGGCTAACGGAAAATCAGTGGTGGTTACGGTGAACGACCGGGGGCCGTTCAATAAACGGTTTATTATCGATATCTCTCAGATCGCGGCTAAAGACATCGGGATATACCGGAAGGGAATAGGCGATGTGGAGATCAGTTACCGGCTGCCTGCAACTGCAGCCGCCGCAGCCGATTCGGTTGCGGTAAACTAAACTGCGGAATAGTTCGTATGTTATTATATGAGGCAACTTATCAGACCGCTGGTTTTCGGATGGTCCCTGCTTTTTATGGGAAGCTTTTCTGCCTGTGGACAAAAGCCGGCAAAATCATCGGAAACGGATACCCTAACTGCTAAAAAGATGAACTGGAATAAATTAACGCCCGAAGAAGAGCGGGTGATCGTACATAAAGGAACGGAATATCCCGGTACCGGAAAATATCTGAACAATAAAGAAAAGGGAACATATACCTGTAAGCGCTGCGATGCGCCTCTTTATACGTCAGACACCAAATTTGAATCGCATTGCGGCTGGCCCAGCTTTGACGATGAGATCCCGGGCGCGGTAAAGCGTGTGCCTGATGCTGACGGTATGCGGACGGAGATCGTGTGCAATAACTGCGGCGCTCATCTGGGGCACGTGTTTCTGAACGAAGGGTTCACCGCAAAGAATACCCGGCACTGCGTTAATTCCATCTCGATGAATTTCGTTCCGGCAGAGAAGAAGTAAAAGAAGTATGCTATTTTAGCGTTATGGGCGCTCGTATATTTCTTTTTCTGCTGATTGGTATCGTTTGTTTTTCTGCATGTTCGCCAAAGGTTACCCAAACCGGAAAGGCTTCCTATTATGCCAGCAAGTTCAAGGGCAGGAAAACGGCCAGCGGTGCCAAATACCGTCATTCAAAACTGACGGCAGCGCACCGCACGCTTCCTTTCGGAACGAAGGTGAAGGTGACCAACTTAAGAAACGGAAAGTCTGTTAAGGTGAAGATCAACGACCGCGGACCTTTCGTTGCGGGCAGAATAGTCGACCTGTCAAAGAAGGCGGCGCGGAGGATCGATATGATCAGCGAGGGCGTCGGATCGGTTAAGATCGAATACAAAAAGAAATAACGTTCAGCGGGCCTGCTGTATCAATTTCGATAGCCAGGCATCAGAAGCCGGATAAGTTCTTTAATTTCAGCAGTGAAATATTTACTGCAGTATGATCCCCTCTAAAACGACCATTCAAGCTCTCCTCAGCATCGCTTTGCTGTTGTTTTTCGTTGCCTGTAAAGATAAGCCGGCCGATCACAGCACCGAGCTTAACCGTATAGCCGAAGATTATGTCAGGCTCGGCCTAACCATCGGCCAGTATGACGGGGATTTTGTAGATGCCTATTATGGCCCGGATTCCCTGAAGCCTGCAGGGAAACCAGAAAAGATTTTTCCAAAGGATAGTTTGATTAATGCAGCTAATGAGCTGCTGACCGCGTTGAAGCCATTTACGGCGGAAGATACCGCAGATAGTTTACGCAATCGGGCGAACTGGATCTCTGCCCAGCTGGTGGCGGCACAGCGGCGGATCAAAATATTTTCGGGCGAGTACGGCACTTTCGACGAAGAAACGAAGGAGTTGTTCGGGGTTGAAGCGCCGACATATTCTGAGCAGCATTTCCAGGGACTGCTGTCCAAGTTCGACAGTCTGTTACCCGGCGAAGGAAGCATTCAGGAGCGCTTTCAGGACCTGGCAAACCGGTTCATTATTCCGAAGGATAAATTGGATACCGTATTTAAAGCGACGATCGCCGAATCGCGCAGGCGCACCTTGCAGCATTATCCGCTTCCGGGTACCGAAAGTTTTTCATTGGAATATGTTACCGATAAGCCATGGTCGGGCTACAACTGGTACAAGGGTGATTACCGCAGTGTTATCCAGATCAATACCGATGTTCAGATCTTCATCGACCGCGCCATTGATGTGGGCTGTCATGAGAGTTATCCCGGGCATCACGTTTACAATGCTATGCTGGAAAAGAATCTGTACCGCGACAAAGGGTGGGTAGAGGTCTCACTGTATCCGCTGTTCAGTCCGCAGTCGCTGATCGCTGAAGGAAGTGCCAACTATGGTATTGAAGTGGCGTTTCCGGGGAAGGAGAAAAATGACTTTACTAAAGAAGTACTGCTGCCGCTTGCCGGACTGGATACTGCCGGCATTGATCTTTATTTTGAAGCGCTGGCACTCCGGGGCAAACTTAACTATGCCCGCAACGAGGCGGCAGGAGGTTTGGTGAACGGAACCATGACTGAAACGGAGGCTTTACAGTGGCTGAAGAAGTATTGTCTGTACAATCAGGAAACGGCCGAAAAATCGGTGAGTTTCATTAAAAAGTACCGCAGTTACGTGGTCAACTACAACTACGGGCAGGATCTTGTAAAGAACTATATCGAAGCAAAGGGCGGCACGGCAGAAAACCGGGAGAAGCGGTGGGAGTTGTTTGGCTGGCTGTTAAGTAATCAGGTTCGGCCGCAGATGCTCCTGCAGAAATAATTTTTTTTAACTTCAACCCCTGATAAATCATTACACATGAAATTACTTGAAGGAAAAACGGCACTGATCACGGGTGCTTCAAAGGGAATTGGACGCAAAATAGCTGAGAAGTTTGTTGAGCATGGGGCAAATGTGGCCTTTACTTATTTATCATCGGTAGAGAAGGGGCAGGCTTTGGAGCAGGAACTTCAGCAGGCGGGAACAAAAGTAAAAGGCTACCGTTCGGATGCGTCGAAATTCGCCGAGGCCGAGCAACTGGTGAATGACGTCGTTGCTGATTTCGGTACCCTGGATATTGTAGTAAATAATGCCGGTATCACTAAAGACGGTCTTTTAATGCGGATGACCGAAGAAAACTGGGACGATGTTTTGGAAGTGAACCTGAAGTCGATCTTCAATCTGACCAAGTCGGCATCTAAGATCATGATGAAGAACCGTAAAGGTGTTTTCATTAATATGAGTTCAGTTGTCGGGGTGCAGGGTAATGCCGGTCAGGCGAACTATGCCGCTTCGAAAGCAGGTATCATAGGCTTTACCAAGTCGATCGCAAAAGAGCTTGGTTCGAGAAATATCAGG
>DASWXL010000180.1:0-8757 GCA_036405495.1 Sphingobacteriaceae bacterium
TGACGCCTTGACTTCTGAAGTTGAAAAGCTGATCAAAGCATCGAAAATAAAAAGCGGAACTGTTTATAAACAATACTGCCCGATGGCCTATGATGGCAACGGTGCATATTGGCTGGCAAACGAGTCAGATATCCGCAACCCTTACTATGGGGATGAGATGCTGGAATGCGGCGAAGTAAAAGAAGAAATCAAATAGTTCTTATTAAAGCCGGTTTGAAACAGCTCCGCTGACTGCGAAGCTGTTTTTTTTTTGCCTTTGGCTGTGTGCCGACTAATCACTGTTTTGTATCGGTCACTGCATAAACCCCTCGTTTTCTGTGCTGTTCCTGAATTTACAATGAGATCGTTGCAATATCAGGAGCATTTGTTTACCACATGCCAGCAGCTTTATGCAGACATGATGTGGTTTACCCGATGTGCGGCTTACCTGGCATTCTGCAGAGAGCTGAAGGTCCTTTGGAATGTTTTTGAGCCTGGTGACAAAATACCCATAGGCAGGGATTTCCTTAAGTCGGTGAATGATCCCGCTGTACAGCGCCTTACCCGATGGATCATTATGCTCGGGGAGACCTTATTTTCGCTAAGAACTGCCAATGCCCTGGATGCCGATGCGATAAAAGCGGAAGCGGCCGACCATGTTCCTGAACGGTCAGGGCAACATGATGACGCCTATGCAGCAATACTGAATTCAGTCCGTGAACACCTCTTCGGCTTCCGATTTTATCTGATCGATTACATACTGGAACTCGCTCAGGATAATCCGCTTTGTGAAGATAATATACAGCAATTTGCCATCACAGGTAACGCCAACGCTTTCGCGAACACACCCGACGAAAATGTGAATAAACTTTATCTGCTCTTTTTGGTAGCGGCGGAAGTGACCGGAGAGTTATCCTCAGTAACCCCCGTGGAAGGAAGCGGCAATAACAGTTTCGGAGATCTGCTGAACTTTTAGCGGTGATACGGGTTATAGTAAAAAATCTAAACCCGTTTTATGAGTTACCAAAAGTTGCAGGAAATACTTGGCGATCAGGCGGAATATCTGCTCGGCTATCAGAGCAAAGCGATTTCCAGGGATCTGCTCCACACGCCATCTCCCGATTTTATTGACAAAGTGTTTGTCGCAAGCAATCGTAATCCGCAGGTTCTGCGAAACCTGGCCGCTCTTTATTCGCACGGACGGCTGGCAGGCACCGGTTATCTGTCGATCTTACCGATCGACCAGGGAATAGAGCATACCGCCGGAGCTTCTTTCGCCAGAAATCCGATGTACTTCGATCCCGAAAATATACTTCGGCTGGCTATAGAAGGCGGTTGCAGTGCGGTGGCGACCACTTTTGGCAATCTGGCCATGATGTCCAGGAAGTATGCGCATAAGATCCCATTCATCGTCAAGATCAACCATAATGAACTGCTCACATATCCGACCAAATATGATCAGATCATGTTCGGGTCGGTAGAGGATGCATGGAACCTGGGTGCCGCAGCCGTGGGCGCAACGATCTATTTTGGTTCTGAACATTCAGGACGGCAGATCGTTGAGGTTGCGCAGGCGTTCGAACGGGCGCATGAACTGGGGATGGCCTGCATCCTTTGGTGTTACACCCGGAACAATGCTTTCAAAAAGGATAATGTAAATTATGAAGTCTCTGCGGATATAACAGGCCAGGCCAATCACATCGGAGTGACGATTCAGGCGGATATCATTAAACAAAAAATGCCCGAAAATAACGGAGGATTTACCGCGATAAACTTTTCAAAAAGTGATCCCCGGATGTATAGCGAGCTTACTTCTGATCATCCTATCGATCTCTGCCGCTATCAGGTTTTGAATTGCTATATGGGTCGGGCAGGGCTGATCAATTCTGGCGGCGAATCAAAAGGTGCATCAGACCTCGCAGATTCAATAAAGACGGCGGTCATCAACAAAAGGGCCGGCGGCATGGGACTGATCCTCGGGCGCCGGGCATTCCAACGGCCGTTCGACGAGGGGGTAAGCTTGCTGCATTCCATACAGGACGTGTATTTAAGTCCGAAAATAGACATCGCATAGTTACTGTTCGATCAGGTCGTCGTTCTTTACGCCCCTTTTGAGTGAAACACTTTCTTTCAGCTTTCCAAAGCGGTAAGTTAATCCGAAATAAATCACACGGTAGGGCGATGTACTAAGATTTACTGTCCGGAAATTGGAATTTTGGACGGTAGTTTTTACACCCATTGTTTCCTGGTGCATGTTATTGAAATTGACCGTTCCGGTGAGTTTATCCTGCAACAGCACATAGCCGAAATTTACCTGATAATAGCCGAATAGACTTCCTTTGCTCAATAGGGTCGTGGGTGCCTGAGTAAAGCCACCGCTGCCGCTCAGGTTGAACCACTTTGAAAGCTTATAGTTACTGCCAATGTAGAAACCCCCGCTCAGACTTTCGGCATCAGGCGTGAGGGCCGCCGTATTTTCGGTATGGTTGTACCGAAGTAAACCGCCGGTCCATACCGACCAGTCTGGATTGATCCTCCCGTTAAAATTACCGGATAAAGTAAGCTGGTTTTCTCTGCCAATATTATCGCTCGTAGTTTTGGTTATTCCGGTAGTCCGATCAAAGGTGGCATATTGCACAATGATGTTATTGCTCCGGAAGCCCGTTAACGTGATGCTGGCAAAGGTATTGCCGAAAATGAACCTGTTCTGCAGCGATAGTGAATGCACGGTTTGCGGACCAAGGTCCGGATTTCCAAAAGATACGTTCAACGAATCGCTATTGTTAATGAAAGGATTCAAATTGCTGATATACGGGCGGTTTAGCCGGATGGAATAGGCAACCACAGATGTGTAAACCGGGCTCCATCGGCGGGTCGCCTGGAGGTTGGGGATAAGATTAGTGTATTTCTGTCTGACTTTTTCGTTCGAGGCAATGAAGTTGCCGTTTATGATGGTGCTTTCTGCACGTAAGCCGGTTCTGAAACCGAATTTTGCTACATTGAAATTAAACGATCCATATGCGCTGTAAACGTCCTGGTTATAGTTGAAGTTGTCGCTGTTGAACGGATCGGCTGCGTAAGATCCGGTCTGTGAGTAACGGATCAGGCTTTGGTAATCTGACTTTGCCCTCCTGATGATCATTTTAACACCCGTTTCAAGCTTCATCTTTCCGGCAAGCGGCAGGATGTAATCCGATTGCAGCGTATGCTCAAAATTTTCGGCGGTGTTGCGACTTGCCTGGTCCCTTAGATTGTTTGCAGTAGTGAACAGACTGTTGCCGGAGGTGGTGGTATTGCCCGACTGGCTGTTGAGACGAACACTGAACTCTTTGTCTTTTTGCTTGAATTTTCTGATATAGTCCATACCGATGTTAAATGAAGGACTGATCCTTTCGGTCTCCTGCTTCAGACTGCTGAGCTCATTTACCGAATTGCTGAATAGCGTGGTGATGTCCTGATCGATGGATGAAAGTGATTCTGAACGTGAGAGCGTCCCGTAACCGCTGAATGTGTTCAGGCTGTCCAGTTCATAACTGATCTCTAAAGAGGCCGAGGTGTAATGGCTTTCCTTCAGGCGGTCGCCGAGCATGCTGCGGTTGCTATACAGAGCGTTGCCTGTAGAAAAAGTCTCGCTCAGTTCGGTGCTGCGAAGCGGCCGGGAACCGTTGGCGCTCGTGAAAGCGGTCAAGCCGATCTTATTTGTTTTAAGATTTATATTTCCGCTTCCGCTGTAATTGTCGAGTGTGCTGTAATAAGGCGATAGGGAGCCGTTATAGCCGCTTATTTTCTTTTTGGTTATGATGTTAATAATGCCTCCGACACCTTCCGCATCGTACTTTGATGAGGGATTGGTGATCACTTCTACTTTCACGATCAGCGACGCCTGAAAGCCTTTTAACGCCTCTTTTACGTTGGTCGAAAAAAGTGCGGTTTCCTTGCCATTGAGCAGAACTTTAAAATTGCCCTGTCCGTTTACCTGGATGTTGTCTTCGCCGTCAACAGTAACAAAAGGTGTTTTCCTGAGTATATCGATAGCAGTTGAAGTTTTTGCCGATGGATCGTCTTCCACATTGTATGCGATACGGTCATCTGCCTGTTCAATCAAAGGACGTGCGCCAACAACCACCACCTCCTTAAGTGTCTTACTTACCGGAGCAAGCATTACCTTTCCCATATCAGCAACGTTTGTCCGCGTCGTTCCCCAAGAAATTGTTAACTTTTTGGGAAGATAGCCAACGGAGGCGATAGCAAGCGTATATTCTTTTTGGGCTGCGCGCAGTTCGAAAGTCCCGTCATCTTTGGTAAAACCGGTAGCGACTGTTTGATTTCCATCAAGAATTGATACTGTAGCAAAACTTATCGGTTTGTCGCTGGTCGAATCAGCTGCGGAGCCTTTAACTAAAAAATGATTTTGGGTTTGGGCGCTGACGCAGATGTTCAGGACCATTAACGAAAGGAGGAGAAAAAAGTACCTCATACTGTTGTGATTTATAGCCGGTTTGTCACCGTACTTCACAGACGCCGCAGTTTCCAAGACCGTTGCATTCATTCCAGGAAGAAATATTATTTAAAACCATTCTAAACAGTTAAGATATTTATCTACATTTGGTCCTTATTTAAAACAAGTCTAAATAAGGAATGAAATCCCTGTACATCTCTCTGCTGTTCTTCTTCGCAAGCATTTTTGTTTCACATGCCCAATCCATTTCAGGCAAGGTAACCGGCTCTGACGGTTTTACTCTTGAGGCCGGAACCGTCAGCGTCTTGAACACGGCATTAAGGGCTTCTATCAGTCCGAAGGGCGAATACGTATTCAACAACATCAAAGCCGGTACCTACCAGGTATCAGTTAAGTCTCTCGGCTATGAGACGGTAACCAAGACCGTAACTGTCGGAAACGGGCCCGTTGAATTAAACTTCACGCTGAACTATTCGAGTTCCGCAATGGGTGAGGTCGTCGTTTCTTCCGGCAGGATCAGGGAAACCCTGGGTAAAACGCCAGTCTCCGTAACTATTCTCAACGCCCGTGAAATACAGACCCAATCGGGTATCAATCCCAATTTAAGTAACATGCTCACCTGGACGGTTCCCGGACTTGGCTTCGCGAACAATACGACATCGAACGTCGGCCAGACCCTGCGCGGACGCAATGTTTTGATCCTCGTTGACGGTATTCCTCAATCTACTCCGCTTCGCGCGGGAGGCCGCGATTTTCGTACCATCGATCCGTCAGTGATCGAGCGTATCGAGGTGATCAAGGGCTCAACTTCAGCTTATGGAAATGGAGGCGATGGTGGTCTGATCAACTACATCACAAAAAAACCGGTAAGCGGTAAAAAGATCGGGTCTGTAACAACCGTTGGAAGTACCGGAAATCTTGTGGGAATTGATAATTCGATCGGCGGACGCTTTTCCCAGCAGTTCTACGGACGGGCCGGTAAGTTCGATTATGTGGTGTCAGGCTTATATGATCAGACAGGTGTGTTCAAAGACGCAGCGGGCGAAGTCATTTCTCCGTATTACGGACTGGGTGAAACCCGAAGCTACAATGGCTATACCAAACTCGGATACAATATTGATCAGAACAACCGCCTTGAAGGCATGTACAACTTTTTCGGCTCGCGCCAGAATTCGGATTATGTTGCACAGCCAGGACAGTACGGGGTTACGCCTACCATAGGTGTTAAAGGAGATGTTTTAGGAACCGATCAGGGAACCCGTTATAATCATAATGCCAATATAACCTACACATCAAAAAGGATTTTCGGTAAAACCGATCTGGAGGCGAATGCCTATTTCCAAAGCTTCAAGACCATCTATGGTTTTGACAGCTTTTTTTATGGCGGAGGGCAGTCAATGATCGTATCCGATAAAAAGGGACTTCGTGCTAACCTTATAACACCATTTTCATTTAACCATGTTGCGGGGTCTGTGACATACGGCTTCGACCTCCTGAATGACATTACCTCTCAGCCATTGGTCGACGGGCGTACGTGGGCTCCGGAAATGGACATGAAGAATCTCGCACCTTATGCGCAGATAAACACGTCGTTATTTAGTGATTTTAATTTCAAAGCCGGATTACGCTACGAAAACATTTCCATTGATGTAGACGACTTCAATACCCTGGCAACAGGTCCGGACAACCAGGGATCAATCGTGGTACAGGGCGGAAAGCTGGATTACAACGCCTTCACTTTCAATGCAGGACTTCGTTATACAAAGTTTGATTACTTTAAGCCTTACGTCAGCTATTCAGAAGGCTTTTCGATCTTTGAGCTTGGTCGGATATTGCGCACCGCCCAGCAGAACACCATTCAGCGATTAAACATTGACCCGGTGATCGTGAATAACTATGAAGCCGGCTTTAATTCAGACTTTCGCAAGTTCAATTTTGAGGCGGTTTACTATATCAGCACCTCGAAACTTGGAGCGAACCTGGTAGAACAGAACGGCATTTTTGTCACCCAGCGGTCGCCTGAACAGATCTACGGGTATGAGCTGTCGGCAAACTATTTTCCATACCCTTACCTTAGCGCAGGTGCGTCATACTCATTCGTGGAAGGCAAGATCGATGGAAACAATGATGGCGATGCAACTGATGCTGCAGACAAATACCTGAACACAACGCGTATTGCACCTCCGAAAGCTACGGCTTATGTGAAAGTGAATCCGGTAAAAGAGTGGAGCTTACGAGTGGATTACGTTTACACAGCCGAAAGAGATCGGTTCAATCCTTCCGCTGCCGGAACGTATGCATATGGCGAAGGTCCTGTAAGAGGATCCGGGTTGTTCAATTTGAGCACAGCCTATAAAATTAACCGGATCACCAGTGTTAACCTGGGTATCGAAAATCTTTTTAACCGGAAATATTTTATGCCTGCAGCTTTATTCTACGGCCGGAACCTGGAATACACCCGGGCTAATGGTATCAGATACAATCTAAGTTTGTCCTTTAATCTATAATACTGATCATAACGGAAAACACGATATGGGCAAACTGTTCGGGAAACGCATTTACAGACTGCATAAATGGTCGGGCTTACTGGCCGGTATTGTCATCTTTATTTTAGGCGTTTCCGGATCTTTCCTGGTTTTTCATGAAGAATTCGAAGCTTATGAGCATCGGCATCTGTGGACGGTCACCAATGATCAGCCGGTTGATATTGATAAGGCCTACCGTTCAATAATTGAGCAATATCAGAACTGGGAGATGCGGTTACAGCGCTTTTCCGGGAATCCGCAGGAAACTCTGATCTTTAGTTTACGTCGTCCGGAACAACGGTTAACGGTGTTTGTGCATCCTTCCAACGGAAAGATCCTTAAAGTTCTCGACAGTAACAAGACGATCGTTACCTGGGTTTTGACCCTCCATTACTCGCTTCATGCCAGTTTGACCGGTGAGATCATTGTCCTGATCGCCGGACTGGCGTTCCTGACCTCTATCATTACCGGCATCATCGTGTACCGGAAAGCTTTTGCGGATATCCTGCTGTTCCGCATAAAATTCAGACAAAAACATAAAAGGTCCTTTGCATCGTCACTGCACCGGTATATCGGAGTATGGGCGTTATTATTGAATATTGTCATCATCGTTTCGGGACTCCTGATCAGCTATGATATCGTTAGTAATGCGATAAAGAGTTCTGGCACGAAAGCCGCTGCTGCAACAACGCCCCGGATCCATTTTTCTATCGACAGTTCACTCAACGCTCTCCGGCAGCGATACCCCGACTTTCAGCCTTCTTATATGCGTTTCCCGACCGCGGAAGGTTTGCCCCTTCGGATAACCGGAAAAGTTGAGGGTCAGGCTTTTTACTGGAGCAGATTCTATAATTCCGCAACAGTAGATGCCGTTACAGGAAAAATGCCTGCCTTGAAGCTGAATATGGAAGCAGATGGAAAGACGAAACTTGCAAGTATTTCCCGGGCGATACATTTTGTTGAGTTTGGCGACCTTCCGGTTAAGATACTGATCTGCCTGATCGGCCTGAGTGCACCTGTGCTCTCCATCACCGGGTTCTTGTTGTGGTACTGGAAGAAGAAGAAGCCGCCGGTCAATACGCCATCGATCTCCCGCATGGAATTATTGAGATCCAAAGTATGATGGATACGAAGCCAAAAGCTTTGTTAACGCCCAGGAGCAGAAAATCCTGACGGCTTGATCCTGAGCCGTTTATTTCGCCGGTCTTGATGGGTATAAAAAGTGTAAAAGCTGCTTTTGAATGGATTCTTGTATTCGATAAGAATCTTCATGTTCAAGAGATCGGCCGGTAATACTTCAGATCCGTTGAGCGCATATTCTGCATCAACGATCCTTATCTCGCGTCCCCGCATAGGTTCGAAAGCATCCAGTGTATCGACCTTTTTGAAACCTCGGAAGCTTTTTTCGAACAGGATCCTCGTCGAATACGCGGTTATCTCTGAGTGATTACTCACAATAATTCTGACAGGCTGGATCTTTAGTAAGGGCTCCGGTAGGGTTTGCTGTTGCACGCCGCCGTTCATTAGCTGTTCAGGTATCTCAAGCTGGTAAGGCGCCTCTGAGATCAGAAGCTCAACATTTAGCCGCGGGCCGGTAAAAAACAGTTTTCGGAGCCATTTGATCAATGGGATCACGAGTAAAAGGCTGCATACGATAAGTATAGCGATCTCTAACTGGGTGGCGTTCATTTAAACAGAAAATTCCATGTTATAACACTTTTGATGCGCTTAGGGTTTTTGTAATGGCTGCCATTACGACACATTCTTGATTATCGTTCAAATACTTGTTAAACT
>DASWXL010000181.1:0-30227 GCA_036405495.1 Sphingobacteriaceae bacterium
ACAATTTTCCCACTTTGTAAAGAAACATCGCCCGGTAAAATAAAGAATTGGTACAGTATTGGCATATGAGAATTAAAAACGCCTCATTATGGTAATCATTAAGAAAAAGCTGGGTGAAGATCCAAACAAGGAAGAGCAGGAATGGGACAATCCCAAAAATCCTGAAAAAGCCGGTGATACACGTGATTTTGAGCAGCTCAAACGGCAGGCAAAAGAAGCAGAGCGGCGAAAAGACAACCTCACGGAATCAGATAACGACCAACAAGAAAAAAACGACTAAAACACCTGATCAACTTAACTTAAACATTATAGCCATGAAAAATGAAAGCACACTCAAATTAACAGAAAGGTACGACCTCGAATTATTAAGCCTGCTGACGGAAGACCTCCGGGCTAGCCGGCCTGGCAACGGCATTGTGGTACCAAATACCATCTTCAACTATATAGCATCCTGAAACACACATACTTTTACACTCAATATCTTTAGTTAACAAACAGGAAAGTCCCTTAAAAGGGACTTTCCTGTTTAACATATGCGATGGGCAGCCCTGAGCTTTATCGCCCGAAATCATCCTGCAACCTTACAATATCCTCTTCATCTGAAGGATTTTCCATGTCGGTATGCTGCCAGATCTCCGCGAGCACGCCCCATTCATTCAGCCCGACCAGCCTGTGCCTTTCACCTTGCTTTAAGCGGATCAGCTCACCCGGCTGATATTTTTTCAATGCGCCTTCTTCATCAGTATTGCTGGTCACGACACCAACCTCGCCTTCCACAACCCGCCAGATCTCAGCACGCCGGTGATGATATTGCCAGGAGAGTCTTTTCCCGGGCGACACAACCAGAATTTTCGGGCTCAACTTCCCTGATATTCTCAGTTCATCAGCCGAAACATTGAAATATTCATCCGCAAACTCCTGCGCCTGGCTTTCGTCGATCACAAAAAAGCCGCCCCACGGCCGGCTCTGGTCTTGTTTATCAATATTGAAGCCCTTGCCGGTCAGCTTACTTTCAATTTCTGTAAAAAGTTTTGATTTGGAATCTGTATGCATTATTAGTTTTTTCAAAATCGGATCTGTGCTCACTGAAGAGCGGCTCAAATAAAGCTATTTTTTAACAAATAAAGCGCAATAAGAAATACAGGCGTTACTTTTCATACAGAAAACTTCAGGATTGTCCTATATTAGACGTATTTACAAAACAGCAGCAGCTTGTATTCATTCAGGTTTATGAAAAATCTTTCCGTCATTATCTCCCTGCTCTTTTTCGTTGTCACAGCAAACGCGCAATCTGCGGGGGAAAAGCCTTTTACTTCCGGCAATCCGGTATTCGGGGGCTGGTATGCCGACCCGGAAGGCGCCGTTTTTGAAAAGCAGTACTGGATATACCCTACGTATTCGGACAAGTATGAAAAACAGGTCTTTCTTGACGCATTTTCGTCGAAGGATCTCGTAAACTGGAAAAAGCATGACAGAATCCTGGATACATCTGATTTTAAATGGGCCAGGAAAGCAGTCTGGGCGCCATCCGTTATTAAAAAGCAGGACAATTATTACCTGTTTTTTGGAGCTAATGATATTCAAAGCGACCGGGAAACAGGGGGCATCGGAGTGGGCGTATCAAAGAAGCCTCAGGGACCATTCAAAGACCATCTTGGCAAGCCACTGATCGGCAAGTTTCACAATGGTGCCCAACCAATCGACCAGTTCGTGTTTCAGGATGAGGACGGACAGTATTACCTGATATATGGCGGCTGGAAACACTGCAATATTGCAAAGCTGAACAGTGATTTTACAGGCTTTGAGCAGTTTGCCGACGGATCAACCTTTAAAGAGATCACTCCGCAGGGCTATGTTGAAGGTCCCTATATGTTTTTCAAAAACGGAAAGTATTACTTCATGTGGTCGGAAGGCGGGTGGACAGGTCCTGATTATTCGGTTGCATATGCCGTTGCAGACTCGCCCATGGGTCCGTTTAAACGAATAGATAAGATCCTTAAGCAAGACCCGAAGATCGCCACTGGAGCCGGCCACCATTCAGTCATTAAACACCCCCGGAACGACGACTATTACATCGTTTATCACCGGAGGCCGCTTGGCGAGACCAACGGAAACCACCGTGTAACCTGTATTGATAAACTGGAATTCGACCGTGAGGGATTCATAAAGCCGGTGGTCATGACCTTTGAGGGAGTAAGTGCCAACCCGATAAAATAAAGACAATTTGTAAGATCAGTCCGCCGGAACCGTGGGGCAACCCTAAAAACCAGGCAAAAAAAAGGCTTTACAGTGTTCTGCAAAGCCTTTTTAAGCGTGGAGGATAACGGAGTCGAACCGATGACCTCTTGCATGCCATGCAAGCGCTCTAGCCAGCTGAGCTAATCCCCCGGATTGGTTGGCAAAAGTAGTAAAAAGTAGAGAAGTTGCAAATACCGCAGCGAAAAGACATCGATTCTGATTTTCGCCTGATCCAGGCGGATAAAAACCGTGATTGCCTGATACCAACCGCCTCAGCAAAGAATATCAGAATTATTCTATAACTTCCCTCATCAAACATAATCTCTTAACCTTAAGCCGGGTCCTTAAACGGCCGGCTGGAACTGAAGGGCAAGGTTAACGGCCTGCTCACCTACGACAGAAAAAAGGTAAAGTTCGACGCCGGACTGATCCGCATGCTACACACGCCGCTTTTTAAAAAGCACTACCAGATCAGCCCCCGTTTTCTCCGATGGCGAGGTAAAACCACACACGATCTTACTCGCCACTGCAAACCCGCTCGAGTCGGGGCAAAGTTTTATGAATTCCACCGAACCGTACTTCGGCGCAACTATCGGGCGCTATGGAAACCGTATCGCAAACGGCCGGTTTTCCCTCGATGGCAAGCAGTACCAGCTGTTTTTAAACAACGGACCGAATACGCTCCATGGCGGAAAGAAGGGCTTTCAGGCGGTGGTATGGGACGCCAGACAAAAGGATGGCCAGACCCTTGAACTATCCTACCTTTCGCACGATATGGATGAAGGGTTCCCCGGAAATTTAAAGGTAAAGGTGGTGTATACACTTACTGACGATAATGAACTCCGCATCGATTACACGGCAACTACCGACAGGAAAACGGTTGTGAACCTCACTAATCATGCGTTTTTTAACTTGAACGGAGAAGGCAGCGGAAGCATCCTCGATCACGAACTGGTGATCAATGCCAACCGTTTTACACCCGTCGACAGCACGCTGATCCCTTTAGGACACCACCAGCCTGTCGAAGGGACCCCCTTCGATTTCCGCCAGCCGGAAAAGATCGGTGCCCGGATAAACGAAACGGACACGCAGCTGAAATATGGAAAGGGCTACGACCATAACTTTGTATTGACCGATAATAAGAACAAGGGGTTACGGTTTGCCGGAAGTCTGCTAGGGGATCAGACCGGAATATTGATGGAGATCTACACGATGGAACCGGGATTGCAATTCTACAGCGGAAATTTCATGGAAGGCAAAAACACCTTCAAAAGTGGTGCAAAGGACACATTCAGAACGGCAGTAGCACTCGAAACGCAGCACTTTCCGGACTCGCCGAACCAACCGGCCTTTCCCTCCACTGTACTGAAACCCGGAGAAACGTATCACACTACTTCAGTTTACCGGTTCTCAGCAAAAAAGTAGAGATCAGGCCATAAGTCTGCGTTGCCGCAACTTACATGTTATGACCGGATCTTCATCATCCGGACTGCCGGCTGTTCCGGGACAAATTTCTTTGTAACCTTCCGCCAGCCCACCTGCTCTATTCTCCTGAACCAAAAAAGCAAGGACATGAACATGTTTAAAACCTTCAAGCAAGTAGCTATTGCGGGATGCTGTGCTCTTATTACACTGCCAGCTATCGGCCAGGAAAATCCTAAACTTTCGGATGCAGAAGTTGCTTCGGTTGCCGTTACGGCAAATCAGATCGACATCAGTGCGGCAAAGCTGGCACAGAAAAAATCAAAGAACCCGGAGATCACAAAATTCGCTGAGACCATGATCAATGACCATCAGGCGGTGATCGATCAGGCTTCGGCACTGGTCAAAAAACTGGGTGTGGCTCCTAAGGATAATGACGTTAGCCGGAAACTGTTAGCCGATGCTAAAAAGACCGAGGAAGCGCTGATGGCGAAAAGCGGTCCGGAGTTCGATACAGCATACATTGAAAATGAGGTAGCCTATCACAAAGCGGTGATCTCTGCAATAAACGGGCTCCTGATCCCGGAAACAGAAAACCAGGAGCTAAAGGAACTGCTTCAGAATGTTTTGCCGGCATTCAATGCACACCTTGAACACGCTGAAATGGTTAAGAAACAAATTGCTGCAAAATAACTTATCATGTTAACGCGTAACCTTTTGTTGTTGGTCCTCATTCCTCTTTTTACCGGCTCTGACGTTGGTGTCAACCCAAAGGTCCATACTGTTGAAATAAAGGGAATGAAGTTTTTACCTGCCGAAGTGCGGGTAAAAAAAGGCGATATTGTCTTGTGGATCAACAAAGATATGGTCGTCCATAATGTTACGGAAGAAAAAAGCCGGGCATGGACATCACAGGCGATACCGGCGGGGAAATCGTGGAAGATGGTGGTCAAGCAAAGCGACGCCTACTTTTGCACCCTTCACCCGGTCATGAAAGGTAAAATAAGGATCCTCAACTAACAAAACATGGCAGACCATCCCGAAGCGGAACTTATTGGAAGGATCTTGAAAGGTGATACTGATCTTTTCGAGATCCTGATCCGGCGAAACAACCCCTATCTGTACAAAGTGGGGAAGTCATACGGATACGCCCATGAAGATGTTGAAGATCTGATGCAGGAGACCTTCATCAGTGCCTATGAAAACCTGTCCGGCTTCCAATACCGGTCATCCTTCAAGACCTGGATCATCAAAATAATGCTGAACCACTGTTACCGAAAAAACCACAAGTTCAGTTTCAAATATGAGAAACCAGGTTTTGAAGAGATCACTGACAGAAATGTGCCGATGTTTTCGGGCGCTAACTCCGATATGGAAAGAAAAATTGTAACCATGGAACTCAAATCGGTCATAGAAGACGCCATATCGAAGATCCCAATCGATTATCGCATGGTTTTTTCCTTAAGGGAGCTCAATGCCCTGAGCGTTGCCGAAACAGCAGAAGCGCTGTCCATTTCAGAAGTAAACGTAAAGGTCCGCCTGAACCGCGCCAAAGCGATGCTCCGGAAAGAGATCGAAAAGGTATATACCACCGAAGAGATCTTCGACTTCAACCTCATCTATTGCGACCGGATCGTATATCGTGTCATGCACGCCATCGAAGAAAAGGAACACGCACTTCGCGAAAAAGCTCAGGATTAACTCCCGCGCATCACCTCTGCAAATACATCATATGAATGCAGCCGTGCCTCATGGTCGTAGATATGTGAGGTTACCATCACTTCATCCACGCCGGTACGTCCCGAAAACACGTCCAGTTCGCGCCTGATCTTTTCCGGACCGCCGATAAACGAAAACGCCAGCATTTGCCGGACCGCGGCTTCCTCAAACTCATTCCACTCACCTTCCATACTGTCGATCGGAGGCTGCAAAAGCTTACGTTCGCCCGTTATAATTCCCAGAAATAAACGTTGTAACGATGTGGCGAGGCGTTCGGCTTCGGCGTCGGTATCAGCTGCTATCACATTCACGCACGACAACACATAGGGTGCCTGCAGAAATTCAGATGGTTGAAAATTTTGCCGGTAAATGCTGATGGCCTCCATAAAATAGGTAGGGGCAAAATGGCTGGCAAAGGCATACGGCAACCCAAGCAGGGCTGCAAGCCGGGCACTATCGGTGCTTGATCCCAGGATCCAGATCGGAATGTCAAGCCCTTCTCCCGGTATGGCCCTCACTTTAGCACTTCTGTTCTCAACGCTCAGGTATGTCTGAAGCTCGACAATATTCTGAAGGAAATCATTGCCCGCTCCCAGGTTGCCTCTTCGCAGCGCCATCGCCGTAAGCTGGTCGGTACCCGGAGCACGCCCTAACCCCAGATCGATCCGGCCCGGATACAGGGAAGCGAGCGTTCCGAACTGCTCAGCTACGATCAGCGGAGCATGGTTCGGCAGCATGATACCCCCTGAGCCAACCCGGATCGACGACGTACCTCCGGCGATATAACCGATCAGCACCGCTGTCGCCGAACTCGCTACGCTTTCCATATTATGGTGTTCGGCTAACCAATATCGGCCATAACCGCGCTGTTCGACATATCTGGCAAGGGCCAGACTGTCCTTAAAGGTGTCCGCCGGTGTCTTGCCTGCCGGTACACCAGCAAGGTCAAGTACTGAAATAGCGATATCTGATAATTTTTTCATGTTCTGATGCCTTTTACAGGATGTAAAAAAGGGAAGCCTTTCAGCCTCCCTTCCTATCAAAATTAACCACTTAAAAAAGATTTTATATCATATCCGCCTCATACTCGTACTCTTTGACATCTTTATGATGGTACGACTCGGTCATGAGTTCTTCGATCGATTTTTCCTGTTGCTTTTTGCTGAATTTATTGATCAGCTTGTCGAAGATCTGATACATCACCGGAACGATGATCAGCGTCAGGAACAGTGAACTCAACAGACCACCGATGATCACCCATGCCAGACCGTTCTTCCATTCGGCACCGGCACCCGATGCGATCGCAATAGGAAGCATACCGATAACCATCGCGATGGTTGTCATCAGGATCGGACGAAGACGGGCATGGTTAGCCAGGATCAGCGCCTCATAAGTGCTCTTTCCTTCTGCCTTCATCTGATTGGTGAAATCCACCAGAAGAATCGCGTTCTTCGCCACCAGACCGATCAACATGATCAATCCTAAGATGGTGAAGATGTTCAGCGAGTTATTGGTCAATCCAAGAGCAAGTAACGCTCCGATGATCGACAACGGAATAGAGAACAGAACCACGAACGGATACACAAAGCTGTCGTACAGGGCAACCATGATCAGGTACACCAGGATGATCGCTGCCAACAGGGCAATACCCAGTGTTCCGAAACCTTCTTCCTGGTTCTCCATGTCACCACCCCACACGTAGCTTACACCTGCAGGCTTGGCCATATTGTCCAGCTTGACCTGCCATTCTGCTACAACGGTACCCGTTGGGCGTCCGACTGACTGTCCCTGAACAGAAACAGCAGTACTCTTATCGCGACGGAACAGCTGGCTCGGACCGGAAGATTCGGCAATGGTGGCGAACTGTGATAACTGTATCGACTGACCGGCATTGTTCACAAACTCCAGGTTGCGGACGTCATCGATATTTTTACGGTTAAACGTCTGGTAACGGATATTGATGTCGTATTCAAATTCACCCTGACGGAACTTACCATCCGTGTTACCGCTGAAAGCGGTTTGCATGGTGGCTCCCACAGTCTGAAGGTTCAACCCAAGGGCAGCCATTTTATCCCGGTCAACCTGAACCCTGATCTCAGGATTTCCAGCTTCAACGGAAAGCTTGGTCTCGGTAGCGCCCGGAACGGACATTAACTCCTTACGGGCAGCCTCAGCGAATTTCATTACGCTGTCCAGCTCAGAACCCACTACGATCAGGTCGATCGGCGCACGCTCCGCCATACCCAGGATACTGACCGGAACAGTCTTTACTTTGGCACCTACTAAAAGGTCCTTCAGCTCGCGGCCGACCTTGGCGGCATAAATTGTTGATTCGTCTTCACGGTCTTTCTTTTCAACCAGCTTTACCGTGATCTCGGAAGCATAAGCCGTGGACTGTGAACCACCCATACCTTCGCTGGACTGGCCAACGGCGGTGATCAATGATACTACCTCAGGCTTCTTAGATAAAAATTCCTCTGCCTTACGGGTCATCTGGTTGGTCTGTTCTACAGAAGCATCCTTAGGCAACTCGATCTGTACGATGAATTCACCGCGGTCACTTTTCGGGAAGAATTCCGCTCCGATATAACCTGCGCCCAGTAAGAAGAACGAAGCGATCAGCAGCAGGAACGTAACACCCAGTGTAGTTTTCTTGTGGGCAAGCGACCATTTCAAAATGCCGGTAACCCACTCGGTAAAGCGGTGAAGCTGTGCCTCGAACGCCAGGATTATCCTTCCGAAAACGTTTTTACCGGTAATATGCTCCAGCTTTCCGAAACGTGAAGAAAGCAATGGTACGATCGTGAATGATGTGAACAGGGATAACAGGGTAGCAATGATCACCACCACACAGAATTCCCTTAAGATATCAGATACCAGACCGGTACTGATGGCGATCGGGAAGAACACCACCACAATTACCAGTGTAATTGAAGTAACGGTAAAGCCGATCTCTTTGGTTGCCTCAAAGGCCGCCCGGACCCGGTTCTTACCCATCTCCATGTGCCGGTAAATATTCTCAAGTACGACAATCGCGTCGTCGACCAGGATACCGACCACGAGTGATAAGCCCAGTAACGACATCAGGTTCAACGAGAAGCCCATCAGTTCCATCCCGATAAAAGTTGCGATCAACGATGCCGGAATAGATACCATCACGATCACCGCATTCCTTAAACTGTGCAGGAAGAACAGCATGACGAACGCTACCAGGATAACGGCCAGAATAAGGTCATGGATCACCGCATCGGCAGACTGCAGGGTAAATACCGAACTGTCGTTCGCAACATTGATCTTCAGCTCATTTTTTGCATAGTCGGCCTGCACGCGGTCGATTACTTTACGCACGCCCTCACTCACCTCTACTGCATTCGCATCGGATTGCTTAAGCACTTGCAGCGCAATGGAGCTTTGCTGATCTACACGCGCGATCTTCTCAACGTCTTTCTGAGTATCCTGCACATCGGCTACATCACGCAGGCGAACCTGTGCACCACCTGGCGTGGTTGTCAGCACCAGGTTACGCAGATCTTCAACCGACTGGTACTTTCCTGCAAGGCGGATCAGGATATCCTGCTCCTCGGTCTTAACACTTCCTGTAGGGAAATCGAGGTTCGAACTCAGGATGGCTTGCTGTACCTGCAAGAGCGACAGACCATATCCTTCCAGCTTATCGGCATTAATACCTACCTGGATCTCACGCTCCTGGCCACCGATCAGGTTAACCTGGGCAACTCCCGGAACACGCGAAACGATAGGTGCGATCCGTTTGTCGATAAGGTCGTAGAATGCTGCATCATCCATCTTCGCTGAAGCCGACATGGTGATGATCGGCAGGTCATCAAGCGAGAACTTGTTCAGTGAAGGCGACTGTATGTCTTCCGGCAACTCGCCCAAAACCGCGTTTACCTTACGCTGCGCATCATTCAGGGCGAGGTCGACATCAGCGTCGTTATTCAGGGTGATCACGATCACCGATAAACTCTCATACGACCTGGCCTCAAGCTTTTTTACGTTCTCCATCGAGGAAACGGCGTCTTCCAGCTCCTTGGTCACAGTATTTTCCACCTCACTCGGCGAAGCACCCGGATAAACGGTTGCGATCGACACTACAGGAGGCGAGAATTTTGGCAACAACTCGTAATTGAGCGAGAAGTAGCTTAATAACCCCATCAGCGACAGCACGGTAAATACTACCACGACCAGTGTGGGGCGCTTTATTGATATTTCAGTTATTTTCATTTTACTTTCTTTTAGCTATCAGCGATCTGGTATCAGCTTTCAGCAACTCCGAACTTATTTAACCGGTGCTACTTTCGTTCCGTCAACCAGATTGATCTGACCGCTGGTGATAACGGTCTCACCTTCATTGAGGCCTTCTAAGATCTCTACCTGATCGCCTAATACACGACCGGCAATTACTCTACGCGCTTTGGCGGTATTGTCGCCTCCCAGAACATACACTTTGTTGCTGCTTACGCTGCCGATAAAAGCAGTTCTAGGAACTGTAATGGCAGGAGCCTGCTCAGGGAATTCAAAGATGGCAGTACCATACATCCCGGCTTTCAGTACATCGTCCGCATTATTAGCGATCTCGATCTCTACCGGAAAATTCAGTGAATTGTCAGCTTGCGGAGCGATAAAGCTGATACGACCTGTGAAGTTCTTGTCAGGGAACACATTGGATTTAACACGAACTTTATCACCAACTTTAAGGTTCGCTACCTGGGCCTCGTTCACCGTAACAGCAAGCTTCAGCTTAGAAACGTCTACGATCTCGAATAACTGGTTACCCGGAGACACATAGGCGCCCTGCTCAATAAACCGCTTGTTTACTATTCCGTTGAATGGAGCTTTCACATTCGCATTGCCTACTCGCACTTTCGCCTGCTGTAATCTTGCAAGCGCATTACGGGTATTCAGGCGGGCCTGATCCAGTTGCTGCTGCGTAACACCACCAGTTTTGAATGAGCTTTCATAACGTTCCTGATCACGCTGCGCATTCTGGTATGCATCCTGAGCCGTTTGAACGTCTACCGACAGGATATCGGTTTCGATCGTGGCGATCAGTTGACCTTTGCTTACATGACTCCCTTCATCAACCAGAATTTTGGTGATACGGCCAGAGTTTTCGGCATTGAACGTGATACGCTGGGATGCCTGAAAGTTTCCGTTAACGCTGAAATCAAGATCGATCGGGGACTTCGCGATCGGTGCGACACGTACGGTTACGTCACCGGCAGCTCCCTGCGCTACGATAGCTGTTTTAGCTTCGTTCTCTTTTTTGTTATTTGACAGAACCCAACCAATAAATGCGATCGCTACAATAATGGATACGGCTGTTATTATTCCCTTCTTCATGATTAATTTAATAATGATTTGATGTTTCCGTTTGCTTTTGTGATCTGGATCTCTGCCAGTTTATAATTTAATAACGCTTGTGAATAGCTATTCTGAGCGGCTGTCCGTGCCGTTTCTGCATCAAGCAGATCGGTTAAAGTAGCCAGGCCGTTCCGGTAGTTGTTTTGTGTGCTGACATAGACCTCTTCAGCCAGACGCATGTTCTCAGCCTGCAGATTAATGGTGTTCAGACTGTTCCTTATCTGGATCTTGGCATTCTCATTAGCCAGGTTCAGCGACTGCTTAGCATTACGCAGGTCTTCCTGAATTTGCAGCAGATCGATATTTGCCTGTCTGATCTTCGCCTTTGTAGCGCCGCCGTTGAAGATCGGGATACGAAGCGACAATCCTACCGAAGCCATATCATACCAGAACGCTTCGCCCTTGTTACTGAACAGATCGAACTTGTTGCTCATCCCGTTATACGAGTAATTTCCGCTTAGCGAAAGGCTCGGATAATATTCGGCCTCATAGGCTTTCTTTTGAAACTGCAAAAGTTCCTCCTGCTTTTTCAGCAGTTGATATTCCGTTTTTGCCTGGTAGTTTACCGTATCCGCCAGTTGTGCCTGCGCCTGTACTTCAACAGCGTCAAGCTCGGCATCCGGAATTTCGATCTGTGTAGCTATCGGCATACCGATATAATACTTTAAGGCGTTCTCCTGCTGCGTTACCGCATTCACCAGCTGCTCGCGCTGTGTTCTGAGGTTTGTTAAGTTTACGCGAACGCGATCCAGATCGATCCGCTTTGCCAGTCCGTTCTTGAACTGGTCGGCAACCGTCCTTTCCACCTGCTGAACGCTTTTGATATTGGCATCGATAACATCCAATTGCTGACGGGTAACCAGGACCTGGTAATAAGCCGTTGCAGTTTGCTGAAGAACGTTCTCTTCAGTCAGCTCTGCATTCAGATTGTAAAAATCCTCACTCGCTCTGGCTGCTTTCAAGCCGGTGAAAACCTGTTGGTTAAACAGCTGCTGATTAAGGCTCACGCCTGCATTGGCGTTGTAAGTGGTCCCGCTTTCGATAGCTACCACTTCACCCGGACGGCCAAAAGCATCGCCCGGCAACACAAACTGCGGCTTGATCAGCTGGTCGGTGATACCGGCACTTCCGTTGATCTGTGGCAGCGCCTGCGCCCGTACCTCATCAGTTTTATACTTTCCGCCCTCAATATCCAGGCGGGCCTTCCGCACATTCTCATTGTTCTTCAGAGAGTAGTTTAACGCCTCCTTCAAGCTCAGGGGAACGGTTTGTGCCGGAGCACTGAAGCTGAACGCTGCAAAACCGAGCACCGGCAGGTATTTTATTATTGACTTCATTTTCATTGTTGTAATTGCAGTATTGAATAATCGTTAATTAGTTGCTTCCCCTTTACAGTCGTTATTGCATTCAGGTACAGATCGGTCAGCTTGCACGCCAGTTCCTTTACTTCGATATAAGAAACCTCATACAATGACGGTGTAAATAGAGATCGCAACTGGTTCAGGCGAAATAATGATGTGATCGTGATATCGATCTCAGGGCGGTAAAGCCCTGTCGATACCCCGTGTTCGAGATTCTGCCGGATACCGTCCAGAAGCGCTTCCTTCTCGTGCGACATGACATTGCACCAGATCTCGGGGAAGTACTTCTGCACCTCATTGAAGAAACCCGGCTTGATACCGAAAAATATTTTCAGAATGACTTCCAGTTGCAGCGCTACTTCATGAACCGCATCAGTTGCCGCATCACGGCAGCAACCGATCTCCTGTTTGTGATCATTCAGCAGGCGGGCGATCACCCGCTCTACGATCTGATCTTTATCCGCAAAATGCCGGTACAAGGTCTTCTTCGATACCCCCATTTCGCGGGCCAGCTCATCCATAGTCACACTGCGAAGCCCGAACGAAAAGAATTGCTCTGATGCTTTATTTAAGATCCGCTCTTCCATTAATCGTTCCTCCTGATCCCGTCCAAAAAGATCCGGGCAACTTCCAGCTGCTTGTGCAGCGTTTCATCAAACGCCTCTGCTGCAGGAACCGGCGACTTCATCGCTCCAATACAGAGCTGCAATCCGGTCAGCATGTCCATAAACAGTGCAGTGGTTTTCTCAACATCGATCGTTTTGAACAAATTCTGCCTCTTCCCTTCCCTGATCTGAGCAGCAATGAGTGCAAGCTCTTTTTCTTTTACGCCAGCCATTAAACTCCGCAAGTTCTCATCCTTAAAAAGCGCCTCCGTCTGTCCGTCGTTAATGTGAAGCATATAGTACTTTTTAAAAAAGACATTCCGAATAATGATCACCTTCAGCAGGCTCTCATCTACAGCATCGGAATTCGTGAACTCCTCATCTATTGCGGCTAAGTACTCATCTGTTATCTTTTCCGCTACCGCGATCACCAGACTTGTCTTATCAGGGAAATAATAGTAGAGATTCGGCTTCGACATACTCAGGTCGTCCGCGATCTCGTTCATAGTCGTCTTCTGAATACTGAAGTGTGAAAACCGACGGATGGCTCCCTCCAGTATCAACTCCCTCTTACTATCCGTCTCTATTTTACTATTCAACTTTTTGACTTTTTTATTTGAATGGTCAAAAGTACAGCAATTGCGCGACAGTGAAAAGCGTGCGGTAAAAAAAATAGATGTGAAGCTTCAGAGATTACCTGCTCCTGACAAAAGGGTTACTGCAGACCTTTGAAGAATATGGAAGCCAGCATTTTCTCCTTCCCGAGAATGAGATCGAACTGCCCTTTATCGGGCAGCATAAACTTATGGGGCATGCGAACGTGAAGCCGGATGCCGGTGACCGCGTTCTGAAAAATATCGGCGAGCATCTCTCTATCCTTAACAGGCCTGATCTCACCGTTCTGCTCGGCCTTGGCAAAGATCTCGGCGATCAACACCTTTTCGGCATCCACGGCATTCTGAAAGATCTCCAGAACAGACTGCGGCATCTCAGGCGTCTTATCCGACTCAGACAATAAATTATAATGGGTCTTAACAAACTCCTGCCGTTTCTGAAGATAGATCAGCATGGCATCCAGTGCCGTTTTTGAACCCGCTACTTCCTGCCGTATCACGGCGCCCATCGTTTCAATGAGACTTTGCATAACCGCAGCGTACAGGCGGATCTTATCAGGAAAATAATAATACAACAATGCCTTTGAGAAGCTGAGGTCCTGAGCTATTTCCGCCATCGTCGTTTTACTGAGACCAAAATGTGCAAAGCGTTTAAGCGCAGCTTCGAGGATCAGCTCCCTTTTTTTATCCTGATTATCCATCGAAACAAAAATAAGAACTTAAGTCACTTTTAGGAGGCATAAAAAAACCCGCAGAGTTTCCCCTGCAGGTTTCATTAACTAATATTAACCCTAGTATTTTTTCTTTTCCCTGATCTCCAGCACCTCCTTTTTCAAAGGCGTCAGCTCATTGGGGTCCAGATGGTTCCAGGCAGTATTGAAAACATGCTTGTAGTAGTCTTCCAGCGACTCGGTTATCGGGTTCATGATATTGGGGTCGGCCGTTAAGCTACCCTGGAAATCGAACTTCTTATCCTGGAAATAATAGGTCTTGACCGGGATCTCCCGTTGCTTCAGCGGGATACTTTTAGCCCAAAGCTTTTCCTTTGTAAGCGGCTCCGATACCACCAGGTTCGCTTTGCCGGAAAGAA
This sequence comes from Sphingobacteriaceae bacterium, assembly GCA_036405495.1. Taxonomy (GTDB): domain Bacteria; phylum Bacteroidota; class Bacteroidia; order Sphingobacteriales; family Sphingobacteriaceae; genus DASWTL01. Next base: position 14,432 of record DASWXL010000181.1, read on the forward strand.
CAAAGAAGCCATCATACGTGTACCGGGTGCCGTAAAGGGCACGCCGGCCGCTGCCGCTCATATGGTAGCGGTGATCGTACCATTTAATGTTCTGACTGTTCAGATCAAAATCGATCTCGATGCTCAGCAGCAGGTCGCTTTCCTTTTTATCGTTATACACTACCTGATCATAATATTCATACGGCCCTCGCACTGAATAACCCTTTGCCGTTAACGCCTCATTGAAATCGGCGGTCATGGCTTTAGAGAAGTCGCCGAACAGCTTGTAGTTCGAATACTTGAACTTCTCCTGATATGAAGGATCTACCAATAAAAACACCACCTGGGCCGACTTCGCTTTTTCGGCTTCCGGAGGATTGTAATCATACTGGGCAACTTTAATGGAAGGAGCTTGCGGCGGAGCAATATTCTTCTGACTCGCACATGAGATCCAGAAGAGAGCTGCTGCAATGATCAGCGACGGAGTAGTGATTTGTTTGATTTTCATTGTAAGTTAATTTAGGGTGAGATATGAACTATGATATGTGAGATGAAGATCTGATGTTAATCGTCGGGGAAGCTTAATCTGGCAGTATTGACGAGATCATCGAAGACGACCACTTTATAGTTTTCTTTTTCCATCTTACGGATAAACTCACTGCGGTATTCCTGCACCACATCCAGGCCGGGAAAAACCTGCGGCGATTTCCAAAGCTGATATTCCTTGTCCTTGAAGTAGTTTTGTGAGGCGATCTTTCTGCGAAAATGTGTGGCCGAGTTGGCCGACTGCGGCGAATACAGGTCCTTCATCTTATATATTCCGCTGACAATGATGAATTTTTTGTAGTACACCAAATTCCGCGGAAAGCAGTCGAAACAGTTTACGGTAAGGAAGGTGTATCCGAAGCCGCCCGTCGTATCCGCGAATGTCGTGCTATCGTTGGCAGAATCTGCCTGAGGATAAACCTTACAAGGGGCCAGACAGAGGAGACCGATCACCATACGGGCGATGAAACCAAAAGATCCGCAAGAACAAAAAAGATCCACGGGTCTTACTTTTCCTGATTTTTGAACGAGACGCATTAACCTTGTTTAAAGTTTATACTTTAAAAATGGCGCCTCCTGTGTGACATATTTTTCAGATGGTCCCTTGGAGCTAAGCGACCTGACGGCAGATGTGGCTGTGAATAACTAAAAAGAAAACAGATAAAAAATTGTTTGAAGAATATTCATTTTTTCGGCAAACCTTTTTAACTGTGCGGCCCTCCCGGAATGGTTGAAGATCTGCAGCAGATCCTTGTCAACCTGGGCGCTTCACCCGAAGCGCTGGTGTTCGAAAAATAGCGGCGGGTTTACCAGCCGGGCCCGACGGATCACATGAGAATTAAAGAAAAACAAAAAAGCCCCTTAGATTTCTCTAAGAGGCTTTTTGCTGTGGTATCAGCTGGAATCGAACCAGCGACACAAGGATTTTCAGTCCTTTGCTCTACCAACTGAGCTATGATACCGCCCTTTTGGGACTGCAAATGTAGCGTCTTTTTTGTTATCTGAAAATATTTTTGAAAAAAATTTCCAGCTCATTCCAAAGCCCGGCAGTTTAAATCGCTTCTAAATTTTATACTTTTATCCGACGTCGGCCATATACTTACGCGCAAATAAGTAATTTAGCCCGGTTAACTGCAAGATCAATGATTGGACAGCTATTTTTTATCATCCTGGTAATTGCGGCTATCGCCCTCTTCACCTGGAATGTTCGCAAGATTATCCGCAATATCCGTTTAGGTCGCCCGACCGACCGCTCTGACCGCCCCGGCGACCGCCTCAAGGTGATGCTCAAAGTGGCTTTCGGTCAGAGCAAAATGGGAAAACGACCAATAGCTGCCATTCTGCACTTGTTCGTCTACGTTGGCTTCGTCATTATTAATATCGAAGTGCTTGAGATCGCCATCGATGGACTGTTCGGCACCCACCGCATCTTTGCCGGCATCGGTCCGCTATACGGCTTTTTGATAGGTGGTTTTGAGATTCTGGCCCTCCTTGTTCTGGCAGCGTGTATCATTTTCCTGATCCGCCGCAACATTTTAAATATCCGCCGCTTCCGCGGCGTGGAGATGACCAGCTGGCCGCGGTCTGACGCCAACTATATCCTTACAGCGGAGATCCTGCTGATGCTGGCATTCCTGACCATGAACGCCGCCGACCACAAGCTGCAACTGATGGGAGCGGAACACTATATCAAGGCAGGTGCCTACCCCGTCAGCTTTACCCTGCACGGACTTCTCCCTGATAACGAAGCTACGCTAATCTTTATCGAACGTTTCTGCTGGTGGTTCCACATCGTGGGCATATTTGCCTTCCTTAACTACCTGCCCTATTCAAAGCATTTTCATATCCTTCTGGCATTCCCCAACACCTATTATTCGAATCTGAAGCCAAAGGGTGAATTCACCAACATGGCATCGGTTACTAACGAGGTGAAGGCTATGCTCGATCCGTCATACACTCCGGAGCCTGTAGCCGAGGGCGGAAAGTTCGGAGCGAAGGATGTTACCGATCTGACCTGGAAAAACCTGATGGACGCTTATACCTGTACCGAATGTGGCCGCTGTACGTCAGTCTGCCCGGCCAATATTACGGGTAAGCTGCTGTCTCCGCGGAAGATCATGATGGATACCCGCGACCGCGTTACCGAGGTAGGTGTCAACATCGAAAAACGCGGACAGGATTATTCGGACGGCAAATCTCTGTTAGACGACTATATCAGCCGCGAAGAGATCTGGGCATGTACAACCTGCAATGCGTGCACCGAAGCCTGCCCGGTAAATATCGACCCACTCAACATTATCATGGAATTACGCAGATATGCGGTCATGGAAGAAGCACAGGCACCGTCGAGCCTGAACAACATGTTCGGGAACGTGGAAAACAACGCAGCTCCCTGGAAGTACTCGCCGGCCGATAGATTTAACTGGGCCAATGAAAGCTGATTGCTGAAACCTGAAACCTGATAACAAAAAGTAACATGACCGAAATACATATACCAACCATGGCCGAGATGGTGGCCAAAGGCGAAGAACCGGAGATCCTGTTTTGGGTAGGATGTGCGGGCAGCTTCGATGAACGGGCCCAGCGCATCACCCGCTCCATCTGTAAGATCTTACACCATGTCGGAATGAAATATGCCGTTCTCGGAACAGAAGAAAGCTGTACCGGCGATCCGGCAAAGCGCGCCGGGAATGAGTTCCTTTTCCAGATGCAGGCCATGACCAACATCATGGTGCTTGATGGCTATAATATCAAAAAGATCGTAACCGGATGTCCGCACTGCTTCAACACGATCAAAAATGAATATCCGGCACTGGGCGGAAACTATGAAGTGATCCACCATACGCAGCTTATCCAGCAACTGATCGAAGAAGGAAAGCTTAAAGCAGAGGGCGGTGAAAGCTTCAAAGGCCGCAAGATTACTTTCCACGACCCATGCTACCTGGGCCGGGGCAATGGCGTTTATGAAGCGCCAAGAAAGGCCCTCGAAGCCCTGGATGCCGACCTGGTAGAAATGAAGCGCTGCCGCTCGAACGGTCTTTGCTGCGGAGCTGGCGGAGCCCAGATGTTCAAAGAGCCGGAAGCGGGCAAAAAGGATATCAACGTTGAACGCATTGAAGAAGTTATTGAATCAAAATCAACGGTAGTCGCTGCCGGCTGCCCTTTCTGCATGACCATGCTGCGCGATGGTGTAAAGCACTTTAACAAAGAGCAGGACATCCAGGTACTGGACATCGCGGAGATCACAGCACAGGCAAACGGACTGTGATCAGTCCGGCCGCTGAAGGCGCGCCTTTATCGCCTGAAGGTTATTATGGATTAGATTAAGATCTTCCGGTTCGGCCATCCGAACCGGAATTTTTATATCAGTACTCATCGAATCGACATTCCCCGCCCGGTCATTGTACGTTTGCACGATCACGTCATCGCTTACGGTCTCAATAATGAGCGTTCCACCCGACGTATTGCCGATATAGCGGATATCCGAAAGGCGGAGCAGACTGAATGAGAAATATTCCTGCTTTCCTGTACTTAGAAACTTCCTGTACCGGAAGAAGCCGTCGTCCGTTACCCGGATCTCGATCTTTTTCAATTTCATCTTTCCGGCTTCAGGATCATAGATAGCCGACAACTTTTCTCTGGCCTGCGCCGCAAGCATCTTAAGATCATCAGCAGGCCTGAAAGCAAAAGCACCTATCAGGCTCCCCGCCACCATAACCAGCAGGGCAATTCTTTTTGACGATGAGATAACCATATCTTCAACTGGAAAACGCCATCCAAAATAAGAAATTCCTATTTTTGTGCATGCAAATTTCTGAGAATTCACGCGTCTGGATATATCAATCAAACCGTGCGCTGACACCGCAGGAGCAGAGTCAGATACAGGCTGTGCTAAACGAGTTTACAGCACAGTGGCATGCCCACGGCGACAAACTGGCCGCTGCAGCCGAGATCCGGCACGATCGCTTTATCATTTTGTCGGTTGACGAGGCGCAGGCAGGTGCATCCGGCTGCTCCATTGATAGATCCGTAAACCTCATGAAAGACATAGAAAAGCAGTTCGGCCTGAACCTTTTCGACCGGTTTAATATCGTTTACCGCGAAAACGGAACCGTTAAAAATGCCGATCGCGAAACTTTCGAACAGTTGGTCGCATCACAGCAGGTTACCGGTGAAACGATCGTTTTTAACAATCTCGTCGCAACCCGCAAAGAACTCGAAACGAACTGGCAGGTGCCGATGAAGGACAGCTGGCATGCACGAGTGTTCGGCTAACCAGAACGCCAAGACCGCACTAAAAGGAAATATCGCCTATCCTGCGCATATTGCGCATAATGAGATATTGCCGGTGATTTATATAACGTGTCGGCCTGGCCGGTGTCCACCGCAGCGGATTCGGCAATACAGCTACAAGCAGGGCAGCCTGTGCTTTACTTAACCGCTCCGAGGATTTGTTGAAGTACTGGCGGCAGGCGGCCTCCACGCCGTAGATGCCATCGCCGGTTTCTATAACATTCAAATACACTTCCAGGATCCGCTCCTTCCCCCACAGCAATTCGATAAGGGCGGTAAAATAAGCTTCGAACCCTTTACGCACCCATGAGCGTCCGGGCCAGAGAAATACATTCTTGGCGGTCTGCTGACTGATCGTGCTTCCTCCGCGGATCTTCCCGCCGGCCTGATTGGCTTCATAGGCAGCCTGAATGGCTTTTACGTCAAACCCCCGGTGAGTTTCAAACGCTGCATCCTCCCCGGCAAGAGCTGCCCTTTTCAGGTTAGAGGAGATCTCATCCAGGTCGCGCCACTCTTTTTCGATCTTCCAGCTCTTATCATCCGCTTTCTGCTCAAAACCGCGCTGAACCATTAACCAGGTTACCGGCGGGTTAACAAAACGGTAGACCGCCACCCACAGGACAGTTATCCCAAAGAACCACAGGATGCCCTTAGCCACTGCCAGAATAACCCGCCGTACTTTGCTCTTTTTCCGCTTGCCGGATGAACCCCTTTTTCGTGCCATGACTGCAAAACTAAAAAGGCGTCCGAAAACGGACGCCTTTTAACTATACGAAGTAAGTTTAATAAAGTTACTCAGCTACAACTTCGAAAGGAACCTGTACTTTAACTTCTTTGTGTAAGTTAAGGTTGGCAACGTATTCACCGATGAATTTAGGTTCGGTTTCAAATGTGATCCGGCGACGGTCAACTTCAAAACCTTCTTTCTTCAGTGCATCGGCGATCTGAATAGTATTTACTGAACCAAAGATCTTTCCGCTTTCGCCCGCTTTCGCACCGATAGTCAGTTTTACACCTTCTAAACGGCCGGCGATCGCCTCAGCATCTTTCTTAATTTTATCTTGCTTGAACTGAGCTTGTTTCAGGTTCTCAGCAAGAACTTTCTTTGCTGACTCAGTTGCTAAGACCGCAAATCCCTGAGGAATTAAATAGTTACGGCCGTAACCTGGCTTTACATTTACGATATCGTCTTTCTCGCCAAGGTTCTTGATATCCTGTTTTAAAATAATTTCCATTTCTCTTTTACCTCCGGATTATTTTAATGAGTCAGTTACATAAGGTAATAAACCGATGTGACGGGCACGCTTAACAGCCTGGGCCACTTTACGCTGAAACTTCAAAGAAGTACCGGTCAAACGACGTGGTAACAGCTTACCCTGATCATTAACGAACTTTAACAGGAAGTTTGCGTCTTTGTAATCGATATATTTGATACCGCTCTTTTTGAAACGGCAATATTTTTTACGGTTGTCCTCCACTTTTGGAGCAGTAACGTATTGAATTTGATCTCTTGCCATTATTGTGCTGCCTCCTCTGCTTTAGTTTCTTTTTTCTTGTTGAAGGTTCCGCTGCGCTTTTTCTCATTGTACGCAACTGCATGCTTATCCAGAGCGATGGTCAGGAAACGCATAACACGCTCATCACGCTTGTATTCAAGCTCGAGTTTGTTAATTAATTCACCCGGAGCCTTGAATTCAGTTAGGTGATAGTATCCTGTACTTTTCTTTTGGATAGGATACGCTAGTTTTTTCAAACCCCAATTATCCTCCTGGATAATTTCGGCTCCGTTATCTGTTAAGATCTTGCTGAATTTAGAGATAACCTCTTTTGCAGCATCATCAGATAACAACGGGGTAAGAATGATCACTGTTTCGTACTGTTGCATTGTTATTTGTTTTATTTGGGCTGCAAATGTATGAATTTTTTCTTTAAACAGTGAAACAGAGGGATTAAATAGTTTGGAGTTGAGCTTTTGGAGTTGAAAGTTGTAGTCCTGAGTTCGGAGCAGGCAGTATGAAATCTGAAGTATGAACGTGATGGCTAAAAGCTATACCTGATCACTGAAAGCTGATACCTGATTGCTGAAAGCTGGTTACTGAAAGCTGACACCTGACTACTGATAGCTGATTGCTGATACCTGATTGCTGAAAGCTGGTTACTGAAAGCTCAATGCCTGATCACTGATAGCTGACACCTGAGTACTGATAGCTGATCGTAAAAAAAAAGCGGCAGGTTTGGGAGACCACTTCCGCTTTTTAACACACACACTTATTGAAAAAATCATTTCCCGGCACCCTGTTGGATCAGGTAGCCGATAAACCCAAAAACAATCTTCATATTTCTTTTTAACGCACGCACCGTTGCAAAATTGCAAAGCGTTCCACATAGAAAAAATACCACATTCTCGGTATTTTTTATTTAACGGAGAAGAAATATATTAGGCGATTTTTACTAAAATATTGATTTGGTGAAACCCCTTGCTCTTACTATTTTAGGAGCGTGGAAAATTTCATTGTTTCAGCCAGAAAATACAGGCCGGTTACTTTCGAAAGTGTTGTAGGACAATCACATATCACCAACACGCTGAAGAATGCCATCCGGAACAATCAGCTTGCCCAGGCTTTTTTATTCTGCGGTCCGCGCGGAGTAGGAAAAACAACCTGTGCCCGTATCTTAGCTAAAACGATAAACTGTCAGAACGTCCAGCCCGACACCGAAGCATGCGGTATTTGCGACTCCTGCCGGTCATTCCAAAACGGCAACTCGTTCAACATTCATGAGCTGGATGCAGCATCCAATAACTCGGTTGACGATATCCGAAGCCTGATCGAACAGGTTCGTATACCGCCGCAGGCCGGAAAATTCAAGATCTACATCATCGACGAGGTCCACATGCTTTCACAGGCGGCATTCAACGCCTTTCTGAAAACACTCGAGGAACCGCCGTCATACGCGATCTTCATTCTGGCCACCACCGAAAAACATAAGATACTCCCAACCATCCTGTCGCGCTGTCAGATCTTCGATTTCAACAGGATCAGGGTTGATGACATCGCCAGGCACCTCGGCGCTATCGCAGGTAAGGAAGGAGTGACTTACGATAACGATGGTCTGCACCTCATCGCTCAGAAAGCCGATGGCGGACTCCGCGACGCGTTATCCATGTTTGACCAGATCGTCAGCTTCTCCAACAAGGATGTTTCCTACAAGGCTGTAATAGATAATCTGAACATCTTGGATTACGATTACTATTTCAAGCTTACCGATGCCCTGCTCGGACAAAACGTCCCTTCTGCCCTGCTACTGTTCGACGAGATCCTGTCAAACGGTTTTGACGGCAATCATTTCATCATCGGACTCGCATCACACTTCAGGAACCTGCTGGTCGGAAAAGACCCTGCAACCCTGAAGCTGCTCGAAGTAAGTGAAGGGATCCGCCAGAAATATCTTCAGCAATCATCAGCAACATCGGCATCGTTCCTGCTTTCAGCTCTCAATATTGCCAACCAGTGCGATATCAACTATAAGACCAGCAAGAACCAACGCCTGCAGGTGGAGCTCTCGCTGATCAAGATGTGTCACATCAATTCGGTTTTGAATATGACCTCCGTTTCAAACGGAGAGGTAAAAAAAAAACTTGATACACCAGCAAACACCGACCCCGGCGCAGCAGCAGTAAAATCAGAGCCGGCACCGCTGCCCCAGCCTGCCGCTCCGGAAAAGCCTCCTGTAGCATCTGCTCCCGTAGTGGCTGCACCAGCACCTGCCCCAGCAACCGCACAGGCTCCAAGGCCCAAACCGGTGATAAACGGCTCCCTGCTTAAAACCGCCCCGTCGATCATTCCCGATCTGAATGCACTGACAGACCCAAACTCGAAAGCGGAAGAAGATAAGCCTGATTATATCATTGGCGAAAGCAGAAATGCTTTCTCAAACGATGAGTTCCTGCAAAAATGGAACGAATATGCCGAAACCGTAAAAAAAGGGGGAAAGATCAATCTGTTCACGATCATGACCGCCAACCCGCCTGTCCTGCTGCCCGACTTCAGGATCGAGGTTTTGATCGAGAACAAGATCCAGGACGATCTGCTCACCATAGAGAAGATCGACCTGCTGAACTTCCTGCGTGTAGAACTGCAAAATTTCGGAATTGAAATCATAACGAAACAGGCCGAACAGACCGGCAGGAAAAAGCTGTATACGTCAACCGAAAAGTATCAGCACATGGTGGAAAAAAACCCCAATCTCGAGGAGTTCAGAAGGAAGTTTAATCTCGGACTGGAGTAAAACGTTAAACGTTACCCCGGCAGTCCGACCTCATACCTCTGACTTCCGACTTAAGGCTTCCTATTCATGACTTCTTCGGATACCCTTCTTCGTCCAGGTCATCGCGATCATCTTCAGGAGTTCGGGCCAGATCCTCATCGGTTTCGCTCAGTTCAACGATATTGCCGCTGTTCACATGCATGCCTAAATTATCCAGGTCCGTTTCCAGCGAAGCGTCCTTATCATATTCGTTTGAGACCAGAGGGTTGGCTTCGTCATAATCTGAATCAAAATCACTCCCGTTCGGAGCGGAACTATTATACGGATCGGGATGATCATACTCCTGGTCCGTACTTTCTACGTCCAGTTCATAGCTGTCGTCGTTCTCATTATAGGCGAGATCATCCTTGTTCACCTCTGCTCCCAGTTCATCCTTGATTTTCTTATCGCGATCCAGATTCTCGTCATTGAACCCCGGATAGAATTTATCGTTTGGCCGTGGCATAATCGTTCTATTTTAAAAATAAAAGAACTTTCACCCGGTAAATGTTTGCCAATTCCAATTAAACCGCCGGAAACAAAAGGGTCAGTTCAAAATTTATATCTTTGAACCTCTTTAAGATTTAACAATAAACAAACGCAAAAATGTCAGCACAAAAAATCAAAGTAGCCAACCCGGTTGTGGAGCTTGATGGTGATGAAATGACCCGCATCATCTGGAAATTCATAAAAGACAAACTGATCCTTCCTTATGTGGATCTTGACATAAAATACTATGATCTGGGCGTAGAGCATCGCGATGAGACCAACGACCAGGTAACCGTCGATGCGGCTAATGCCATTAAGCAATATGGTGTTGGTATCAAATGCGCTACCATAACACCTGATGAAGCACGCGTTAAGGAGTTTAACCTGAAACAAATGTGGAAGTCACCAAACGGAACGATCCGTAACATCCTTGACGGAACGGTTTTCCGTGAGCCGATCGTTATGAGCAACGTTCCCCGCCTGGTGCCAAACTGGACAGCCCCTATCTGCATCGGGCGTCATGCGTTCGGCGATCAGTATCGTGCAACCGATTTCGTTACTAAGGGAAAAGGTAAGTTAACCATCACCTTCACTCCCGAAGACGGTGGCGAAACCCAGTCATTTGAAGTATATAACTTTAAAGGTGATGGCGTTGCTCTGACCATGTACAACACGGACGACTCTATACGCGGATTTGCCCGTGCCTGCTTTAACCAATCGCTGATGAAAGGCTGGCCTTTATACCTGTCAACCAAGAACACCATCCTGAAAAAGTATGATGGCCGCTTTAAAGATATCTTCCAGGAAGTTTACGAGCAGGAGTTCAAGGCTCAGTTTGACGAAAAAGGCCTTACTTACGAGCACCGCCTGATCGACGACATGGTAGCTTCCGCGTTGAAATGGAACGGCAACTTCGTATGGGCTTGTAAGAATTACGACGGCGACGTACAATCGGATACGGTAGCTCAGGGCTTCGGTTCATTGGGCTTAATGACGTCAACTCTGGTCACTCCTGACGGCAAGACGATGGAAGCTGAGGCTGCTCACGGAACCGTTACACGTCACTACCGCGATCATCAGGCAGGCAAACCAACGTCAACCAACCCGATCGCCTCTATCTTTGCATGGACTCGTGGTCTGGAGTTCCGTGGCCGTTTAGACAACAATCAGGAGCTGATCAACTTCTGCCATACATTGGAAAAAGTTTGTATCGAAACCGTTGAGAGCGGCAAAATGACCAAGGATCTCGCAGTGAACATTCACGGAAGCAAAGTGAACCACGGTGAGCACTACCTCTACACGGAAGAGTTCCTTGAAGCTATCGACCAAAATCTGAAAGCCAAACTCGGATAATACAACTCTTTTAAAACAATCAGAAAGCCTGCTTTTTTAATACAAGCAGGCTTTTTTTATAAATTCGAAATATGGCAGAACAAAAGATCTGGTTCATTACCGGCGTTTCCGGCGGCTTAGGCAGGGCGCTCGCCGAAGAGGTGGCAAAAAATGATGACATCGTTATCGGCACCTTGCGACAAGAAAAACAGTTGCTTGCTTTCGAACAACTTGTACCCGGAAAGACCTTCGCCGCCAGGCTAGACGTCAACGATCACGCACACATCGACCGTGTCATTCAGCGGGTGATGGACGAGTTCGGCCGCATAGATGTCCTGGTCAATAACGCCGGCTACGGGCTGTTCGGCGCCATCGAAGAAGTAAGCATGGAAGAGGCCCGCCGGCAAATGGAAACCAATTTCTTCAGCGCCCTGGCGCTGACAAAGGCAGTCCTTCCCATTATGCGCAACCAGCGATCCGGAAACATCGTACAGATCTCGTCCATGGCGGGTTTCCGGTCAAATCCCGGAATGGGCATCTATAACGCCAGCAAATTCGCCCTGGAAGGTTTCAGCGAGGCACTCTATCTCGAAATGGCACCTTTAAATATTCACGTTACCCTCGTCGAACCCGGACCGTTCCGAACCGAATGGGCCGGCGCATCATCGGTCAAAGCAGCAAGCCATATACCGGATTACGGCGAAACGGCCGGAAAGATCATCGGATACATCGAAAGCAACAGCGGCAAGCAGGCCGGCGACCCGGTGAAAGCGGCCCGGGCTATCATCAGGGCGGTAAACAATGTCAATCCGCCACTCAGACTCCCCTTGGGAAAAGCCGCACTGGATGCCATCCGGACCAAACTGCGGTCCGTCGGGAAAAACATCGAAGACTGGGAGGATGTTTCGCTGGATACATCCTTCGAAGAAGAATCCTGAGGACATGCTGAAGCCATTCTCTATGGACTTCTATCCGCTTCTGGAACAGTGGATAACTGGCAAAGATATCCTGTTTCAGTATTCAGGAACGTATTTTTCATATCCGATCACCCGGGAGCAGATCACCGGATATATGATGAAACACCCCGAACGTAAACTGTATCTCGGCTTTACGGACGACGATGTACCGTACGCCTTCGGCGAGATCATTCCCAGGGAAGAGAACCCGCCGCGACTCGCAAGACTACTCATAGGCGATCCGGCGCTGCGGGGCAAAGGCCTGGGCGAAAGTTTCGTCAGGGAACTCATTCGGGAAGCCCAAGATCATTTGCATGCCGGCATCATTGACCTGTTTGTTCTGGAAGATAACCTGTCCGCGATCAGATGCTATCAGAAGGTTGGTTTTGACTTTCTGCACGAAGGCGACTTTACCCTCGCCTTTGAAGGAACAGTGTATCTGCTGAAGAAGATGCGCCTCCGGCTTCACTGACCATCATTGATCTTTTCCTGATCCTTATCCGGAAAAGACGGCAGATTCCAATGAAAATGCAGGCTTAAAAAGCGTAAAGCCAGGCAGACCACTATTGCTGCGGCGGAAACTGTCTCTTTTGAGAAGTGCAGGTAGTCGCCCGCCACAACCATCATCGCAGCGAGCATCGCTGCCGATGCATAGATCTCCTTTTTAAATATAACAGGAACCCGGGCCAGTAATATATCGCGTATCACACCGCCACCAACAGCCGTAACTATCCCTAAAAGAATGGCGACTTCATAATTATGTCCGTAGACGATCGCTTTACGTGCACCGGAAACGGCAAACACGGATAAACCCAGCGCATCAAAGAATAACACCGGCTGATTTAACAAATTTACGATCCGATAGAAACCGATACCGATAACTGTTGCTATGAATACCGTTACCAGATAAGGCCAGTGAGTCAGCCCGGCAGGAGGAATAGCACCGATACACAAGTCGCGTATAATTCCTCCGCCACAGGCCACCGTAAATGCGATCGTAAAGATGCCGAATATATCAAGTCCCCTTTGCTTGGCGGCGACGGCCCCGCTGAGAGCGAAGACGAACGTTCCCGTCAGGTCAAGGATCTTGTAAACATCGTACGTCTCACTGATCATGAACGGTAAGGTTAACTAAACACGTCAAATTTGTCCCAGAAACCGTCGTTTGGAAGCGGCGCAAAGATCTCGACCGGCTCCTTTTTTACCGGATGGGTAAAAGATAGCTTCCGGGCATGGAGACAGATACTCTTCTTCAGGCTACCGCGCGGGTACCCGTATTTGTTGTCACCAACGATAGGGCAGCCGAGGGTCGACAATTGCACACGGATCTGGTGAGGGCGCCCGGTTATAGGATCCACCTCGATCAGGTAATAACCATTCAGTTCGCCGATAAGCTTATAATTCAGCTCCGCACGCTGGCTCCCCTTCACTTCAGTGGTATACGCTTTCACGACGTTCTTTTGTGGGTTCTTGACCAGCCAGTGGACCAGGTTGCCCTCTGGCTGCTCCGGCCGGTTACGCACCACCGCCCAATAGGTCTTTTTCATTTCACGGCCTTTGAACATATTATTCACCCGCTCGAGCGCCTTGCTGGTCTTGGCGAAAAGGATCACACCGCTCACCGGGCGGTCAAGGCGATGAACCACGCCGAGGAACGCCCCGTTCGGCTTATTATACTTGGCGGTGATATACTTCTTCACCTTCTCGTCAAGCGATTCGTCACCGGTGTCGTCCACCTGCACAATGTCGCCCGCACGCTTATTTACCGCGATCAGGTGATTATCCTCAAACAGAACGTCTTTATCAGAAACAGGTAAGGAAGAATATTTCAAAGTCAAAAGTTAAAATTCAAAAGTTAAATGCGGAAAGCTGTTAGCTGGTACATGACACCTGATACCTGATAGCTAAATCTAATACTGTTCCTTCTCACTCGGAAAATCCGCCGCCTTCACATCTTTCACGTATGACTGCACCGCGCCGCTGATCTCATCAAATAAATTAAGATACTGGCGCAGGAACCGCGGACGGAATCCCTTGGTCAGCCCGATCATATCATTGACCACCAAAACCTGACCATCGCAATGCTGACCGGCACCGATGCCTATAGTAGGGATCTTCAGACTTGCGGTTACTTCGCCGGCAAGCTTTGCCGGGATCTTTTCCAGCACGATGGAAAAACATCCGGCGTCCTGCAGGGCCAGTACATCCTGTTTAAGCTTAGCCGCCTCGGCCTCTTCTTTAGCCCTGACGGTATACGTTCCGAACTTGTAGATCGACTGCGGAGTGAGGCCCAGGTGACCCATCACCGGTATGCCCGCCGTAATGATCCGGTTAACCGATTCGATGATCTCCGCACCGCCCTCAAGCTTTACACCGTGCGCGCCCGACTCCTTCATGATACGGATAGCGGAGTTCAGCGCCTCTTTCGAGTTTCCCTGATACGAGCCGAAAGGCAGGTCGACGATCACAAGAGCGCGTTTGGCAGCACGGACAACCGATGCGGCATGATAGATCATCTGATCGAGCGTGATAGGAAGCGTGGTTTCATGGCCCGCCATCACATTCGATGCCGAATCACCCACCAGGATCACATCAATGCCGGCCTCATCAACGATGGTAGCCATCGAATAATCGTAGGAAGTAAGCATGGCGATCTTCTCGCCCTTATTCTTCATTTCCTGGATGGTATTCGTTGTGATACGCTTGATCTCTTTGTTTACAGACATAATTTCGCAATTAGTATAGCAAAGGTAGAAAGTTAAATCAGGTTTAGTGTTACGGCAGTTTCAAATATTAATTTAAGAATCCGGCATTTTATTGTACTTTTGCCTCCCGTGAAAATTGAAGTTCCACACTTCAGTATAAGTAGAATTTTCAACGGAAACATTTCCGCCATCCCTTACTTTTTTCCATCTTTTTTTCCTGTTAATGTTTACAGTCGGCTGACCTCAACACTCCGGGCTGCTGAACTTTATCAGACAAATTACCGTTTAGCTTACAACACTTTAACTCATATTACGTAGAATGACGAATTACACCAAACTGCCTGCAATACTCCTTCTGGAAGATGGAACCGTTTATTACGGTAAAGCGGCCGGAAAGATCGGGACAACCACCGGGGAGATCTGCTACAATACAGGAATGACCGGCTATCAGGAAGTATTTACCGATCCGTCTTATTTCGGGCAGATCATGGTTACAACCAATGCGCATATCGGCAACTACGGCATCCATCATGATGAGATCGAATCAGGCGGGATCAAGATCTCCGGCCTGGTGTGCAAGAACTTCAACATCGGTTACAGCAGAAAGCTTTCCGACCAGTCGATCCAGGATTACTTTCAGGAGCAGAATATCGTCGGAATCTCCGATGTGGATACCCGCTCACTGGTCCGGCATATCCGCGACAAAGGTGCCATGAACGCCATCATCTCTTCAGAGATACTGGATGTGGATGCCTTGAAGCAAAAACTCGCCGAAGTGCCGTCGATGGCCGGACTGGAACTGTCCTCCCTCGTTTCTACCGAAGAACCATACTACTATGGCGACGAGAACAGCACCTACCGCGTGGCCGTGCTTGACCTTGGCGTGAAAAAGAACATCCTGCGTAACTTTGATAACCGCAACGTGTACGCTAAGGTATTCCCTGCAAAGACGCCTTTCCAGGAAATGGAAAAATGGAACCCTGACGGCTACTTTATTTCGAACGGCCCCGGCGATCCGGCAGCAATGCCTTATGCCATCGAAACGGTAAAAAATGTTGTTGCGTCGGAAAAGCCGATGTTTGGAATTTGCCTGGGACATCAGCTGCTGGCACTGGCCAACGACATCCGGACCATGAAAATGTTCAATGGACACCGTGGTCTGAACCACCCGGTAAAGAATATTATCCGGGA
>DASWXL010000182.1:0-4960 GCA_036405495.1 Sphingobacteriaceae bacterium
ACTGGCCGTCGGGTGCCGCTGATCGTCTTTGTAAAGATCGGAACTCCCTGTAAAGCGTTCAGCAAATTCACCTAACATACTTTCGGCCCCACGCCAGTAATCGCGGATGCAATCCCGGTATTTTCCGTTCCACTCAGCCCATCCCTGAGGGAAATTACCAACGTGGTATCCTCCCTCTCCAATGTCCCACGGTTCTGCAATGAGCTTCACCTGAGAAATAACCGGATCTTGATGAATAATATCAAAAAAGGAACTTAAGCGGTCCACCTCATGTAATCCACGGGCAAGCGTCGCTGCCAGATCGAACCGAAAACCGTCTACATGCATATCCTGTATCCAGTACCGTAAGCTATCCATGATCAGTTGCAGGACGTTAGGAAGATTGGCATTCAGAGTGTTTCCCGTACCAGTATAATCCATGTAATATCTTCTGTCATCTGCCAGACGATAGTACGATGCATTATCGATCCCCTTGAATGAAAGAGTCGGCCCGAGATGGTTTCCTTCTCCCGTATGATTATAGACAACATCTAAAATGACTTCGATTCCTGCTTTGTGAAGCTCCTTCACCATAGTCCTAAACTCCGTAACCTGTTCACCATGGGTGCCGCCGCTGCAATAACGTACATCAGGGGCAAAAAATCCGATCGTATTGTAGCCCCAGTAATTATCCAAACCGCGGTCCTGCAAGATCCGGTCATTCACAAAGTGATGAACCGGCATGAGCTCGACCGCCGTGATGCCGAGGTCTTTGAGGTATTTAATAGTGGCCGGGTGCCCCAATGCAGCATATGTACCCCGTAGATTCTCGGGTATGTCTGGATGAAGCTTCGTAAAACCTTTGACGTGTACCTCATAAATGATCGTTTTATGATAGGGAATGTTCAACTGCCGATCCCCTTCCCAGTCAAACTTTGGATCTGCGACAATGCATTTAGGAATAAAAGGCGCGCTATCGGTCTCGTTCATTATAGCATCCCCGTTCTCCTGATTAAGATCATAAGAAAATAAAGCATCACTCCAGTCGATCACGCCTGAAATTGCTTTCGCATATGGATCCAATAGTAACTTGTTAGGATTATAGCGGTGACCATTTGAAGGATCATAGGTTCCGAAAACCCGGTAAGCATAAAGCTGTCCGGCTTTCACTCCGGGAATGTAAGCATGCCATACGTTATGAGAACGCTCTCCGAGCCTGACTTTTGTTTCTTTCGACTTCAGGGGATCAAACAGACAAAGAACAACTTCTGTGGCGTTTTCAGCGTAGAGAGCAAAATTAACGCCACCATCGTCCACGGTAGCACCCAGAGGGTACGGCCGGCCAGGATATATCTTATCCAGATTCATATAATTTAGAATCCGATTTTCCGGAAAAAAGTTTGGAGCAGGAAAACGTTTTTTGAAGGGAACACTCGTTTGAGAGGCGCCATTAGCCGGGAACCGTTGACAAACAAATATTATTCTTCCCGGTTTTAATAACAGGAACTGAGGCAATATTGGTCATGAAAAGAGTGGTTGTAGTAGATGCAGATACGGACTTCACAAATGGTCTGAAGCAAGAGCTTTCCGGTTATGATTTCGAGATAAAGGCGATCAGTGATCCGGAAAACATTTTTGAAGTAATTGCCCGGAATGACCCCGATCTTGTCCTCGTCAATTATATACTAAACGATGGAAATGGGGGCACCATCAGCCATCAGATCAAGTCAGACCCACAGACTCACGATATACCAGTGATCATGATGTCTGATTACAGTGACCTTCGTACGCTTTGGAAAAAGTTTGGATGTAACGATTACGTTCTGAAGCCCTTTAACACCAGAGACCTCGTAGAAAAGATGAACTTCTGGCTTCGAAATGTAAACAGGTTTACTTTCTCACATTAATGGATCGAGCTGAAAACAGTCGCCTGAGATGCCAGATGTGTCTTGATCAGCGGAAAGGCCAGTCTGAACCAAAACGTAAATTCATGTTTATTTTCCCGTAACTTTTGATCGATTTCCCCTATGGAAAAATATCCATAATCGCTTACTTCCCTCGGATCGGGTGATAAATCGCCGTCGTAAAGCCCTAATATCAAATGATCGAACTCATGTTCTATCAGACCACTATCAAACCGGGCAAAATACTTCATCGAATCTACTTCGGTGAGATCGCATGAAAACCCCATCTCCTCCTGCAGCCTCCTGTTAGCGGCACCCATAACACTCTCTTCCGGTGCAGGATGACTACAGCATGCATTGGTCCACAATCCGGGAGAATGGTACTTGTCTGCCGCTCGCTTATGCAGGAGCATTTTGCCCTCCGCGTTTATGACAAATACAGAAAATGCTCTGTGAAGGAGCCCCTTTTTGTGAGCTTCCAACTTTTCCATTATCCCGGTCTGCCGGTCATTTTCATCTACCAGAATTACCTGAGTCATTTTAGATTCTTTTCTGGCTTTCCTAAGCAAAACGGATGCCGTTAAAATTTAAGATGCTTTACTGTAAGACCGTTATTGATCAACTGCTTAAGCGACTCAATACCGATCCGCAGGTGCGTTTCTACATATTGTTCGGTAACCTTGGAGTCACTTTCCGCGGTTTTTACCCCCTCTGGGATCATGGGCTGATCGGAAACCAGCAGCAACGCTCCCGTGGGGATCTTATTGACGAACCCGGTTGTGAAAATAGTTGCCGTTTCCATATCTACGGCCATAGCCCTCAAGCCCTTAAGGTACTTTTTAAAACTCTTGTCGTGTTCCCAGACCCTGCGGTTGGTGGTATACACCGTACCGGTCCAGTAATCCCGGCCAAAATCACGGATAGTCGTTGATATCGCCTTCTGCAAAGCAAAGGCCGGTAAGGCAGGAACCTCAGGAGGCAGGTAGTCGTTGGAGGTCCCTTCGCCACGTATAGCAGCAATAGGCAAGATCAGGTCACCGATGTTGTTCTTTTTCTTTAATCCTCCGCATTTACCCAGAAACAGAACCGCCTTAGGATGAATTGCGCTTAACAGATCCATCATAGTAGCTGCTACCGGGCTTCCCATTCCAAAATTGATCAGGGTTATTCCGTTGGCCGATACACTTTGCATAGGTTTGTCAAGACCGACGATCGGAACGTTATCATGCCATTCGGAAAAAAGCTGGAGATATTTCGAAAAGTTGGTTAACAATATAAAATCGCCAAACTGATCCAATGGTCTGCCCGTGTACCTGGGCAACCAGTTATAAACGATCTCATCCTTACTTTTCAAACCTGATTTGACAGGCGTCTCGACCTCCTTAACCTTCTTGGACTTCTTAACTATCTCCGAATCTTTTTTGATTTCAATTTCTTCGTTCATATGATATTTCCTTTTATAAAACAAAACCCCGAATTTCTTCGGGGCTTCGTTAAAATTTATGCAACCTTCAACTTCTTCAGATCGGATCGGTCAAACTTCTCCATCGCGTAATCCAGTGTAATGAAGAGCTCCTTATTGTGCTTCGTTGTCGGCATTTCAAACATTGCATCCAGCATGATCGCCTCACAAATGGAGCGCAGCCCCCTGGCTCCTAATTTAAACTCCATCGCTTTATCCACGATGAACTCCATCACTTCAGGCTGAAAATCCAGTTTAATATTCTCGTATTCGAAAAGCTTTTTGTATTGCTTGACCAAAGAGTTCTTAGGTGCGGTAAGGATACTGATCAGCGTTTCCCGGTCTAACGGGTTTAAGTGCGTGATAACAGGCAACCGGCCGATCAACTCGGGGATCAGACCAAAGGACTTAAGATCCTGCGGTGTGATGTACTTATAAAGGTTTTTAAGGTCGATCTTATGATGATCTTCCTGATTAACCTTATAACCCACTGTCTGCGTCCTTAGGCGATTGGCAATTTTCTTTTCGATACCGTCAAAAGCTCCACCGCAGATAAAGAGAATATTATTCGTATTGACCGCGATCATCTTCTGATCGGGATGCTTTCTGCCTCCCTGAGGCGGAACATTTACTAATGTTCCTTCCAGGATCTTCAAAAGTGCCTGCTGAACACCTTCACCTGACACATCGCGGGTAATAGACGGATTATCACTTTTACGGGCGATCTTATCCACCTCATCAATGTAAACAATACCACGCTCGGCAGCAGCAACGTCGTAATCTGCGGCCTGAAGAAGGCGCGTAAGAATACTCTCCACATCCTCGCCCACGTATCCGGCTTCTGTCAAAACAGTTGCATCACAAATGCAAAACGGAACATTCAGAATTTTGGCGATCGTTTTAGCCAGAAGCGTCTTTCCGGTACCGGTTTCGCCAACCATGATGATGTTCGATTTCTCTATTTCTACCTCGTCCTTTTCTACCTTTTGGTTTAAACGCTTATAGTGGTTGTAAACCGCCACTGACAAGACCTTTTTTGCATCGTCCTGTCCAATAACATACTGGTCAAGATGGGTTTTGATCTCCGTCGGTTTTAAAAGGGTAACCGCCGATGGTGAGGATTTACTTTTCCTTACACTCAGTTCTTCAGCTAAGATCTGGTTGGCCTGGGTAACGCATTTATCGCAAATATGGGCATCCAGCCCTGCGATAAGCATCAGCGTATCCTGTTTGCCGGATCCACAAAATGAACACTTAATATCCTTATTACTCTTACTCATTACTTTTTATCGACAGTTCCTGTCAACACCTCGTCTATCATCCCGAATTCCTTCGCCTCCTGAGCTATCATCCAGTAATCCCGGTCAGAAGCTGTATGGACAACCTCGTAATCCTGGCCGGAATGCGTTGCGATGATATCGTAAAGCTCCTTCTTGAGTTTCAGTATCTCACGCGCAGTAATTTCAATGTCTGACGCCTGTCCCTGAACTCCGCCTAATGGCTGATGTATCATCACCCGTGAATGTTTCAATGCTGCGCGCTTCCCTGCAGTACCGGCACAAAGTAAGACCGCTGCCATCGATGCAGCCATACCGGTACAGATCGTTGCTACATC
>DASWXL010000183.1:0-5959 GCA_036405495.1 Sphingobacteriaceae bacterium
CCGAAAAAGCGATCTGATTAATGTATTTCTTGATCTCATCGGCAGTCATACCCAAACCCCGATCAGAGATGGTTAAGGTTTTAGCCTTCTCGTCAAAACTTACCTCTACCTGTAAGTTTCCAAGTTCGCCCTGGAACTGACCTAAAGAAGATAGGCGTTTGATTTTTTGCGAAGCATCTACGGCGTTGGATACCAGCTCCCGAAGAAAGATCTCATGGTCCGAGTACAAAAACTTTTTAATGATAGGAAAGATGTTCTCGGTGTGAATGGATATAGTTCCTTTTTCTTGCATATACTTTTCAGTTTAATGTAGATTTTGTTGATTGCCTATCAACAGATGTTCCAAAGTAAAATGGTTGTCAATTTGACAGTAGCCACGTATGTGGGCACTTCTTACCTTCATTAAGTAACAATATCGTTGTCAAAAATGGCTGTTAAAATGCCGGGCGGCGGAACTTGCTTGGGTCAGTTTGACAGAGATCATTAATGCCAGCAATAACAAACATAAATGGTGAGCCGGTAGTTTCCTGGAGATTGCTGATAAGTGTCGAGTGGTCTGCGTGTAACTGTAAAGTCAAATACTTCCTCGCTGTTTGGTGTCGGCACTGTCGTAGACACGATAGGCTGGTATGTGTCAGACAATGAAATGGGCGTGATCGCTGGCATTGCGGTGACGCCGGCAGCTCTCGTTGCTGTGATCGAAAACGTTTCAAGAGGGATGTTTGTGGTAGGTGTCGGCGTATCCAGATATTCAATTCTGCCCGCTATTGAAATCCGGTACGGGCTGTCTCTTGACTTTACTGCAACGGAAAAATTATTTGGCTCTGTAGAAGAGCCTTCGAGTAGCGGAACGGAGTTGATTATAAATGTATTGCTTCCGGTTGTTGAATTCAATATCATGTAATTCTTTTTTTCGGTTGCCCCGCCGGTGCCGCTACTGATGCATTCTCCCGGCAATGCCGGTTGTGCGTTGATAACTGATAGCTGAACGAAATTGGATAGTAGTAACAACAACAACAATAAGCTCTTCCGCATTTTATGGATTTATAATGGCTGTCAAGAATATTAATTATGGATCTACGGCGATTGAGGTTCAAGCACAAAGTTAATGTCGACGTTCCCGTAGGTACCCGGTTCGTAGTTATAGCCGGGGTTCGCCCGCATGTTAAAGGTATAGGTGTACTTACCCCGTGAGCCGCTGATTACATAAGGTGCAGTGCTGTAATTGCTTTCCGTTGAGCGCTTAATATTGATCACGGACACAGGCATTAACGTTGGCGAACCGGATGTAAATTGAGCCGATGACGCCGTAACGGTCAAATTCCAGGGCTTGTTTGATTTTACAATGATATCAAAGTCCCTAACGATCCCATTGTCGAAGTTCGCGACAGTGGAAAAGGTGTATAGGGTGCCATTACTGCTTTTTGTGAGGTCTAATACTGTGGATATCGCTATTTGTCTTTCAAAGCTTACAACAGAGGGTGACTGCGAGAAGCTCCTGAACGAACATAGTATGGCAATTACCAGAAAAAAGATCTTTTTCATTCTTATCATATTAATACCAGCAGTAACAAAGATAGATAGTAAGCCGGTAGTTTCCGGGCGACTGCAGATACGTGTCAAGTTTTGCCCGGTTGAGTGTGAATTGAAACGTTTCCGCCGTCGCCGATGAAGGAACGGCAGTTGTTACGATCGGCTGAAATGTACCGGAAAGGGTGATCGGCGTTATCGACGGATTTTGGGTGGTTCCGGTAGTGCGGGTCGCCGTTACAGAAAATGCACTCAGCGGAATATTGGTAGTAGGGGTTCCATCGAGAAAATCGATTTTGCCGGCGACATAAAGCTTGTATTTGCTGTCTCGCGAAAGAATCCTGGCTGTCATGTTGTTAGCATCGGAAGACGGATTCTCAAGCATGGTTTTGGAGTCAATAATAAAACTGGATGTTCCGCCGCTGATTTCCATGCGATTTCTTGAGTCACTATTCCATTTTTCAAATAAATCAATGAGCCAATTACCAGTAGGCGTAAAGTTACTTTTACATTCAGCCGGCTCCGCAGGCTGGGCATTTGCTACGAAAAAGCCGCCCAACAGAATTAACAGTGCTACTAAAACCCCTTTTTTCATATAGCGATTAATATGGACTTTGAAATTATAAAAATATTTTCTTTCGCACTCATCCCTTAAAGTGTGTAGGTTAAACTTTGCTGCAATTTTTCCGATGGAAATAGTATAATTGCTAATCATTTCGGCAACTATGAACTTTAAATCTTTACTTCTGACCTGCTCTTTCGCTCTGTCTGTTTCATTCTCACTCGCCCAGCGGGTAAGCGTTTATCCAACTATGTTGCATTATAACGCAAACATTGGCCAGTCATCCGTTCAAACCTTAACAATGACGAATATGTCTGATAAAAAACAGGCTTTCAAGTTAAGTTTAGGTGATTGGGAACGCGACAGCGTAGGAAACCACAGGTATTTTTCCGCAGCAACCACCTCCCGTTCCTGTGCCGAATGGATAAAACCGGAGACCGATTTCGTCGAAATTGAACCGGGGCAGGCTAAAACCGTTCGTATAGCTTTGAATGTTCCGCCCACTCCTGAAGCGGTAAAAGAGGCTAAATGGGCGATGTTGTTTGTCGAGAACGCTATGGAACAGGTCGGTAGCGGAAATAATGGTAAAGGTGTTAACACCACTGTCATGGAGGTTTACCGTATCGGTATTCATATATATCAAACACCGCCGCAAGTTAATCAGGATGCGGCCAGGGCGATCTCATTAAAAGCAGATCCGGCAAAAAAGGGCACTTATCATTTCACCATGGCCAACACAGGCAACACCATGCTTGATTGTAAGCTAAGGCTGGAAATGACCGATATGGAAAATGGTAAAGTCATTAACCTGCCTACCGTCGAATTTCCGGTGTTTCCTGATGCTAAACGAACCGTTGACTTTACACTTCCTGCTGAGGTTCCCAGAGGCAAATACTCTTTTATCGCTTTGCTTGATTATAGCGAAAGTATGCCTTTAGAGGCAATAGAAGCTATAATCGATATCAAGTGAGGCTTCCGGCTTCAGAAGAACTCAAAGAACTAATGGATTACCATTATTTGGCCTGGGAGAAACTGTAGGTCTGACCCTGGCGGATGATATTTATCTGACGTTTACGCTCACGGACCTCGAAAACAATTTCTTCCTGCTGATTATTTAAAAGATCGGCATTGAAAGCTTCCTGCAGTACTCTGAATGTATCGCTGAACACATTGCTGTTGATCTGGACGATATAGGTGTCGGACGGAAGGTTGAAGCTAAACTCGCCTTTCTCATTTGTTAATGTGTTGTATGTCTCCCCTTTGGAATTAACAGCCATTACCCGGATATTTCCCGGGTTAAAGCCTTCGTTGCTATAGGTGTCTTTTACCAGGTTCAGCTTACCGGCCAGGAACTTGCTTTCTTTAAAAGGAATGTACAACGCTTTATCGTCCTTAACCTTAACTGTCTGCTCATATCCATCCTTGGCGATCCAGCCGGTAGTTCCGGTTATCTGGCCCAATGCAATGGTGTAATCACCTTTCGGAATGTTACGGTATTGAGCCTCGCCCTTGCTGTTCGTGTTAAAGTGCTGATCATTGATCGAAAAATCAGCCTTTTGAACCGGTTCATCGTGGGCATCGAAAACATCGTTGTTGTTTTTGTCTTTAAACATTACAACTTTCAGCGACCGGTATTTCTTCATGCCAAGCAGAGGCACATTGAACGACTTGCGGATACTAAAATTAAGGAAATCCTGTTTGAACAAGCCGGTTTTGATGTCTTTGGCGCCATAAACGCGTAAGCTCATGCCATGGTGCTTCAGATCCAGACTTACGTCGCCGCGGGCCGACACCGATGTTCCGCCAAGGTTCCTGTTGTACTGATAATCACCCTGTAAGCGGATGTTCAGCGTCGACTTAAAGAACGACTTTTCGATGAATGGAGAGAACTGGTATTTTGAGTTGTCGATATTCCGGTTCGAAAAACTTATGGGGTCATAATAAATACCTGGACCTTGTTCGTAGCTGAAAGTGGCTCCAAGTGAGCGGGTTTGCAATGATGCAAATCCGTTATAGGTATAAAATGCGGCCGATGCGATACCGCTTGTCGGCAGATTCTTCAACAGATTGGTTGAAAGAGTAAAGTTTCCGGTTTTTCCAACAGGGATGCTGGTGTAGATATTTAATTTGTGAGAGGTCAGGTGCATTTTGCTGATGCTGTCCCTTTTCTGGTTAACAACTGACGCGGTTACGTTGAAATACCCTCTCTTTAGGTTTATTCCCGCCCTAACGCCAATTTCCCGGGTTCGCCCGGCAAAAAAGCGATAATCAGCAGCGGAGTCGATACTCGTTATGATCCGATGATTATAATCCATGATCAGACCAACGTACTTGTTCTTTTCAACAAAACGAAGTTCATTGAATGAGGTGATCAGTCCCTTGCCTGATCCCGGAAATTCGCCTTGTGATAAACTGCTGTTTGTGTTGAAGGTGAGACCGGGATAATTCAGATCGAGTTTAATGCTGGCAGATGAGCCGGCTCGTGTTTTTCTCTGTGAGTCAAAGGCTTTCTGCTGAATCCCTCTTCCCGCCTCAAGGATCACATGACTGTTATTGCCAAAATACTTATCGTACTGAACGGCCGTGGTATAACTGTTGATGCCTGTAAGGCGGTCAAGGTTCATAAAAGAAAGACTTTTGATTGACTCTGTCTTAGACAATGAATATTGCTGTTGCACGCTCATTTGCCTTGCATCACCGTAACGGCTGTCTACAGCTGTCACATCAAAACCATAACCCAGTTCTTTCATTTTGCGGACCTTTACTCCAAACCCGTCAAGTAAAAAATTATTGAATGTAGTCTGGTCGCCTATGGATACCAGCAGATCCTTATTCGTGTAATCAAAGTTGGAATAATCATGGGTTCCGGCAAGTTGCGAGTTGAAATTGTCTGATCGGTAGTTGAACGCGATATTGCTTCCGTTATTCAGATCAATATTGCCATTGCCATTAACAAAAAAAGAATTAACACCTCCATGAACATTCTGGCTCACAACTTCAAGGGCCAGGGGGACATTATACCAGCGCGATGGGTTCTCCCGGAACACCGTTCCGTAACTGTAAACACGCTGTGTCAGGAGCTTAAAATTCTTTTTTTTATCCGTTATCTTCATCTTAATATCCTGCGGCTTAAACTGGTTGAGATAGCGCAAGTCTGATATGATGCCGATCGTAAGGACGGTGTCTCTTCCTGGGCGAAG
The DNA here is from genome assembly GCA_036405495.1 of Sphingobacteriaceae bacterium. Classification (GTDB taxonomy): domain Bacteria; phylum Bacteroidota; class Bacteroidia; order Sphingobacteriales; family Sphingobacteriaceae; genus DASWTL01. The sequence goes on from DASWXL010000183.1 coordinate 5,293, forward strand.
ATTAACCTGAAGCTGACGACCTACGGTCAGATTAAGATCGGTCGTGAAGTCGATATTCAACGTTTCGTTTACGTTCCCGTAATTGTGAAGTGCGATTTGGAAAAGGGTTTCTTTATTCTCGCGCGACAAGCGAAGGTTTGCATTTACAAGTGTGGCCCTCCATCCGGAAATCTCCCTCACCCGGGCGATGTATTGGATGTCGGTTTCGCCCAGCGCCGGATTTTTGAGCGTGACAGTGATGGGTGTATTTGGATCACTGAACGTGTTGGTAGCAGCGAGCCGAATCGGAAGTTGCACTACCTCGTAAGGTTGTACTGTGTAGAGTTTGTTGCTGTCGAACAAAACCTGCCATTCTTCCGGAGCTTCTACATCGATAGCAAAATCCTTAGGGTGGGAACTTGTGTTGGCAATTGTCAGGGAGTTGAAGCTGAAACTACTGCCTGATTGGTAAACGGTGTCTTTAAGTAAACGAACATTCAGGTTCTCAATAGGCTTCTTCGAAGGCTTTTTGTTTGAAGGCTTTTCTGAATCAGTGCGGTCATCGGCACTTGCTGTAAAGGATGCGATAATCGCTATCCATACAGTCAGATAAAATATGGCCCTTAAACGTGTCATTAGTTCCGCAGTTGCAACTCTATGAAAGCCCCGGTTTTAAAAACCGGGGCTC
>DASWXL010000184.1:0-4496 GCA_036405495.1 Sphingobacteriaceae bacterium
ATCTCCATCAGATTAAGATCATGGAAAAATAATTCGTCATCAATTACTTCGAAACCTTCCTGCGGAAAACCAACACTCAGGTCGAGAAATTCCTCGTAGCTTTGCATCCTTTAAATTTTTCGCAAAAATGTGATTTTTTAACGAATATATTTTTGCTATTGCATAATTACTTTTTGCTGATTCACTTTAGGTTAAACGGCAGAATGATCAATTTGATTTGGGCAGATGTATCTCCGCCATCATACAACGGGCACTTCCGCCGCCATTGCTCTCAATAGTGTTCAGGGAAGAGTGGAGGATGCGGCAGTATTTCTCCAGCTTTTGTACCTGTTCCGGTAATAATGCGCGATATGCCTGCTCAGACATTACCAAAAGTTCTTCTTTGTCGTTTTTTACCTGCAGCATATTGCCGGCGAACCGGTTCATCTGCTCAAATGAGATCTCCACCATCTCTTTTCCGGTCAGGGCAATTGCATTTGTCACCTGATCCCTTTCGGTTTCATCTGTAATGGTTTCAAGACAGATCACCACAAATTTGCTTCCCACACACATCATCACGTTGGTGTGGTATATTTCCTTTCCATTTTTGTCGGTGGAATGGAAATACACAGGTCTGTAGCCGGTCTGGAGGCAAAAAGAGCTCAGGACATCGAGATTTGTTCTGGGCGACAAACACGCGTAGGCGATCTTATTATCACGGTCCAGAACCATGCTTCCCGTACCTTCGAGAAATTTATTTTCCGCCTCGTAGTGGCTCAGGTTATTGATATCATTAACCTTAAACCTGGACCTTATCTGATCGATCAGATCCGTGCGCCGTTCAAGGCGCCGGTTTTCTGCCTGCATCGGGTAAAGGAAAATGTTGCCGTCATCATGGAAAGAGATCCAGTTATTGGGAAAAATGGAGTCAGGAGTGTGAGGTGCCGGTGTGTCTTCAATGACAGTTACGTCGACGCCATTCTCACGCAGCAACGCTACGAATGCATCAAACTCTTTCAGCGCATTATTCTGTACATCGGCTTCGGCTGAGCGACTTTGGAAGGCGTTGCTTTCGGCGGTCTGTTCATTGAAGCCGAAGTTAACCGGCCTGATCATCAATAAATGTGAAGTTGTTTGCATAGATGTCAGTTTAGTGGATCTCTGAATAAAGGCATACTCATACAATGGAAGCCGCCCCGCGCCCGTGACAATTCCGCCGACGGGATCAGGATCAGCATGTCCTGTAATGTTTCGGGCGAGAGCTCGTTGTTTTCGAAACTGTTTAACAGATCGGCAACCTTCACGGGTGTAAAGCCATTCTGCTTAAAGGCTTCGAGGGTTTTGTCATTGCGATCATAACCTACAACGACACCTTCTTTAATGGCCAGCAAGTTGCATGAATCCGTCCACTGTTCGCGGGCATCGAACGGGAACTTGTTGTTCCCGGAGTATATGAAAACTGTCTCTTCCGTGCTTCCAAGATCATTTTTGGAGATATCATCCAGTAACTCTTCAATACTTGAAAATTTTCTGGGGTTGCTGATATTCCCTTTCTCGAACTGAATGACCTCCGGCTTTTCCAGGTTCCTCTTTTCTGACAGAAAGTCTACGGGTTCCTGTCCGGTGAATTGTTCCTGGTTTGCAATTGAACCCAGAATAACCCAAACATTTCTTTTTATCTGCGTAAACAGCGTGTCGATATGCATATAATCCCGTTTATGCGGAATTTTTACGACGGTTGCTTTTGTGATCACATTTTTTTCGAAAAGGAGCTTTATCGCTTCACTGGCGCCGCTGGCCGAGGTCCTTTCACTGCATCCGATCAGTAAATGATCTTTGCTTACCACCATCACATCACCGCCTTCAAGGGTGGTCTTTTCCCCATGCTCTTCGCCCGGTCGTAAGAAATACTGAACGGTATCCGGAATTTCGACGATATTGTTGCGGTACCTTTTGAATATGGGGTGATTAAAGAATATGTACCGCGCCAGTAGTGTCTCTCTCGACCGTGCCTTCTTTGCAGGCTTGTTCAGTAAAATATGGTCGTTGACCGTGATGCCGATATCGCGGGTGAAGATCAGGTTGGGTATCGGAGCAAAGATCATCTGGTCATCGCCCATCGAACCGGAAATAAAGATCTTCGACAGGTTTACCGCAGGCGTTTCCAGAAGTTCCTGCTGAAGCTGGTAGGTGCAGCCTTCTATCGCACATACAGAGGCGACCAGCTTTTCTTTTACCGACAGGTCCTGTAAGATGTCCGTAAGCAGGTTTTCAAGTTCAATTACTTTATCGGAACTGTGGAAGTTCGGGTTCTCGGGTTTGAAAAATTGTCTTCTGTTCTCATCGCTGTCGATCTGATCGAGCTTTCCTTTTATTTTTTCAGGATCAAGAAAGTACATTAACAACTTGACATAGTAGTCGTATTCTTTTTTACGGATCGTTTCCAGATGAACGATGTCTTCAAACAGCCAGTCCTGCGCCTTTGAAGGAACTACTTTTCCCAGGCCGCGGTCCGGACTGTGAATGAGCAGTCGCCGCAGCGTTCCCACCTCCGAACTGACGTCGATAGTAAAATTCTCAGTATTCATAGTATTAGGTTAGTTCTACAAAGCTATTAGATTTTAGTTGTGGCAAAAGTCTCTTTAATATTTAATTTTGGCGGATGGACTTTATACTTCGGGAAACAATAAATGCGGTAAGGGCACTTTATCAAACAGAAATTACGGCTTCTGATATTAATTTGCAAGAGACCAGGAAGGAATTTGAAGGGCAGGTGACTGTTGTGACCTTTCCGTTTACCCGTTTTTCAAAAAAGTCGCCCGAACAAACCGGGAACGAAATAGGGGAGTATCTGAGCACTAACCTTCAAGAGATCTCGTCCTTTAATGTGGTCAAAGGATTTCTTAATCTTTCTATATCTGATAGCTTCTGGCTCAGCATGTTCAATGGCCAGATAGGTAAACCGATGTTCGGTGATCTTTCGCCAAATGGCAAAAAAGTGATGGTCGAGTATTCCTCGCCGAATACTAATAAGCCGTTGCACCTCGGACATATCCGGAATAATTTATTGGGATACTCTGTGGCAGAAATCTTAGCTGCTTCAGGATATGAAACGGTTAAAGTAAATCTGGTGAATGATCGCGGTATCCATATTTGCAAGTCAATGCTTGCCTGGACAAGATTCGGAAGCGGCGAAACGCCTGAAAGCAGCGGCTTGAAGGGCGATCACCTGGTCGGAAAATACTATGTGATCTTCGATAAAGAGTATAAGAAAGAGATCGACCAGCTGAAGGCGGAAGGCCAGACGGAGGAAGATGCCAAGAAGAATGCTCCCTTAATTAAGGAAGCTCAGCAAATGCTCCGGAAATGGGAGGCCGGCGATGAAGAAGTGATCTCGCTCTGGAAAATGATGAATGGCTGGGTTTACGATGGTTTCGATGTGACCTATAAGAAGCTCGGCGTTGATTTTCAAAAGTTCTACTATGAATCGGATACCTATTTATTGGGTAAGGATATTATAAACGAAGGCCTGGAAAAAGGGGTCTTTTTTCGAAAGGAGGATGGTTCCGTCTGGATCGATCTGACTGCCGATGGTCTGGACGAAAAGCTCGTTCTACGGGCGGACGGTACATCGGTTTATATCACTCAGGATCTCGGAACGGCTCAGTTGAAGTACAACGACTTTAAAATGGACGAGTCTATTTACGTGGTTGGAAATGAGCAGGACTACCACTTCAAGGTGCTTTTCCTGATCCTGGAAAAGCTCGGCAAAAAGTGGGCAAAGGGTTTATACCATCTTTCCTATGGAATGGTCGACCTTCCTTCAGGTAAAATGAAATCACGCGAGGGGACGGTAGTTGATGCCGATGATCTGATCGCCGAAATGGTGGAAACGGCCAGGCAGCGGACCGAAGAACTGGGGAAGGTGGAAGGTTTTTCGGAAGATGAGAAGACAGATCTTTACCATATGATCGGGATGGGTGCCCTGAAATATTTCCTGTTGAAGGTAGAACCTAAAAAGCGGTTACTGTTCGATCCGAACGAATCGATCGATTTCCAGGGACATACCGGACCATTCATTCAGTACACACATGCCCGTATCCGGTCCGTATTGTCAAAGGCGGGTTATCAGGACGGACAGGCCACTGATCATACTGGAGAACTCTCCGATTCCGAAAGAGAGCTCGTCGTTTTATTGTCGAAGTATCCCGAAACGATCAGGGCTTCCGCGAGTGAACATAGTCCGGCGCAGATCGCCAATTATATTTACGAGGTGGCCAAGCTCTATAACAAATTCTATCATGAATCACCGATCATCAAAGCGGAGGATGAGCAGTTGAAGCAATTCAGACTCACGCTTTCAGCATCTACGGCAAATATCATCAAAAAAGGAATGAAGCTTCTGGGGATTGCAGTTCCGGAAAGGATGTAGTGCTCCGGAAATTACGAGGCACTTGTTGCGCTCCTGGTAGGGGCTTGTTCGGTTCTTGTTCGGTTCTTGTTCGGTTCTTTTTCGG
>DASWXL010000185.1:0-12790 GCA_036405495.1 Sphingobacteriaceae bacterium
AAGCATGTGGCAGGTAATCCGGTATGCCCACTCTGGAGAACGTTTCAACAAATTGTGCATATTGGGTGGTATAGATGTCGGAGTTCGACGGATTTGTTAATGCGGCAAGCATCAGGTTCTTCTTAAACTCTTCGTCGTTTACCATCTTTGGATGGTTGTACCCCAATGGGACAGAGGCAAAGCAGGTAAAGAAGTCGAGCAGCGTATGATCGTGTTTCGAGTCGTAGATGTTTACACCATTACTTTTTTCCATATCGAACGTAAGGTCATAACCATCGGCCAGAATGTGGCGGCTTAAAGTGTCCTGAACTGCATCAGGCGAAATAGAAAGTTTATACATATCGTTTAAGTCAGGTTTTACCAAAGTTATAAAAACCTTGAAAAAAGGCCAATACAGAATGATTTTAATGATTTTGCCAAAAAGCAGCTTTAAATCGTTTAAACATGCTTTTTTCGTTTTTAATTAAAAACTAACTTTTTTGGATGCTGAATTATCTGAATTTTTCTACCTGACTGAGCAGTCCGATCAATCCGCCGGTATGGATGAGCAGTATTTTACTTCCGGGCGTGAAGGCATCTTTAGCGATCAGGTCGAAAGCGGCATAAACCATTTTTCCGGTGTAGACCTGATCAAGCAGAATGCCTGTACCCGAACTGAACGATCTGATGAAACCGAATAGTTCAGGGGTAGCTTTCGCATAGCCGCCGAAGTGATAATTCAGATGCAGGTGCAGGCCATGCTGCCCGGAGGCATACTTAGTTATTTCGTCCCGGATGAATCGGCCGTTCTTTAATACAGGAACCACATGCAGCTGTGAGGGCTGTTTATGGTCGATGATGCCTTTCAGGACTCCTGCAGCGGTGCTGCCGGTTCCGGCGGCACAGAAGATGTGATCAAAGGGTTCATTCAGCTCACCGATCATTTCCGAGCATCCCTGAACGGCCATCTCGCCCGCACCGCCCTCGTTCACGAAGAAAGCATTCTCGTCGTTCCCATACGCTTCGTTGAAGAGCTTCCATTTGTCGCGGTAACTTTCACGGCTTACGTACAACAGTTCCATGCCAAACAGGCTGCATAGCATCAGCGAGGGGTTGGTTACCTGTTCGCCACGGACAAAAGCGGTTGTCCGAAGTTTAAACTTAGCACCTGCGCATGCAGCAGCCACCAGGTGATTGGAGTAGGCACCGCCAAAGGTGACCAGATGGCTTTTTTTCTCCTGTTCGGCTTTAAGCAAGGTATATTGGAGTTTTCTCCACTTATTACCGGAAATGAAAGGATGGATCTGATCATCGCGCTTCATGAAAACCCGGACAGATTTGGATTTAAATAGCGGATCGAATATCTCTTCAACAGGGCTGTGTATCGCCAGTTCAATCATTTTCAAAAGTAAGAAACACTTGCCTTAATGCGGAGTTGCTTAATGGGTAGCTTCACGAAGCACCCTTTCGGCCTGTGCTATATGACGCTCATTATGGTATATGCAGAATCTGAGCGTATCGCCGAGTTTAAAGCTTATCCAGCTGACGATCGAGAGCGGCACGGTTGCCGTGCCGGTATGGATGTTCTCTGCGTCGTCAAGCAGTTTCAGATATTCATTTTGCTGCCCCAGAAACCTCGTGATCACGGTGTCGGGCACCTTCAGGAAGAGCGGGTTCTTGTTCTTTGGTGTACTCATCTTCAGGATCTTTCCGTTTTTTCCCAACATCAGATTAGCGAAGTAGTTGCCCAGCCAGCCGCTTTTGAAAACAGTGTCAGGGCCCGAAGGCCGGCTCTTTGATATCGCCGTGTGAATAGCCGGTAAGTAGTAATCGCCATACAGATTAAGGTGTTCCAGGCACTCTACGATGCTCCATTGTGCTGGAGACGGCTTGTAATGCAGCGCCAGAACAGGCAGACTTTGAAAATCGGTCTCTACCGTTGCAATGATCTGATGCGTGCGGTGCTTCAGGTCGGCAAGAAGATCGGTCTGCCGGATTCTCATGGTTTTGAAGCTGGTACAATACTATTTAACGTATTTCCACATGCGCGGTTTGCCCTCCGAGAGCCATTCAACAGTGGTTGCCAGCCGCTTTTCACGGGTTGCCTCTGTTTTTGCTTCGGTGACCCATTCAACATATTCTTTTTTGTGGCTGTAGCTGAAGTTATGGAATTGCTCCTGAGCCATAGGAACCGCTTCAAGTGCTTTTATGAAGTAATCAGGAACCTCGAGGTCCTTTTTAATGGCGGAAGCTCTGGGTTTAGCCGCCACTTTAATATTTTCCTTATTTAGTCTGACGGCTTCGCGAATGTATTCTTTGAACACTTCATCGGAGGGCAGGTTGCCAAGATGACGGAGCTGACCAAAGTGTCCCATCGCAGTTTTTCCGACTTTCTCAAGCAACCCGTTATTGTCCGTCATCAGTGAGGCTTTCCAAAAACCAAATGAACAGTGTTGTTTGAATGAGGCCATGTTACAGACTGTACCCTTATAGTCAAAATGCGGAATACCCCATTTAATAGTTTCACGGATCTCGGGACATGCAATATGGATCAATTCACGGAGGTGAATAAGGATCGGTCTGGCGAAGTCGGCCGCTTCAAGGATATATTTGTCAACTCTTGGGTCTCTTTTTTGCATTTTGGAGGTATGAGTTAGAAAGTATGAGGTAGGATGTAATGCCTAACTATTCAAAATATTCTTTCATCCTGTCGAAAAAGCTTTTCTCGTGTTTGCCGGGTTGCGGCTTGAAGTTTGGAGATTCGGAAAGCTTTTCTAACAGATCGCGTTCTTCGCGCGACAGCGCCTTTGGTGTCCAGATGCTCACATAGATCAGTTGATCGCCCCGGTGATACGAGTTCACTTCCGGAACCCCTTTGCCTTTCAGGCGAAGGATCTTTCCGCCCTGAGTTCCGGGATCGATCTTGATCTTGGCTTTTCCATCAATCGTGGGTACTTCAACACTTGATCCCAAAGCAGCATCGATAAAGCTGATATGAAGGTCGTAAACGATATTATTGCCTTCGCGCTTTAACGTTTCATGCGGAATTTCTTCGATCAGAATGATGAGGTCACCAGGAATGCCTCCACGAGGGGCAGCATTTCCCTTCCCGCTCATGGAGAGCTGCATGCCTTCACTAACGCCTGCCGGGATATTGATCGAAATGGTTTCCTCGCCCCGAACGACGCCGTCACCGTGGCAAACAGGACACTTAGAAGTAATCTGTGTGCCTTCACCATTACAGGCAGGGCAAGTGCTGGTTGTTTGCATCTGTCCGAGAATGGTATTGGTTACCCGGCGTACCGATCCGCTTCCACCGCACGTGCTGCAGGTATGGAATGATGATCTATCTTTAGCACCGGATCCGTCGCATGTCTGACAGGAAACTTGTTTGTTAACCTTGATCTTTTTTTCTACGCCATTGGCGATCTCGCTCAGGGTCAGCTTTACCTTGATGCGAAGATTGGTACCGCGCTGAACGCGTCGTCCGCCGCGCGACTGGCCTCCGCCAAAGAAGCTTTCAAATGGACTGCCACCACCAAAAATATCCCCAAACTGGCTGAAGATGTCTTCCATGTTCATGCCGCCGCCGCCATAGCCTCCGGCACCAGCGGCATTAGCTGCATGGCCGAACTGATCATAGCGCTGTCGTTTTTCCTGGTTGCTCAGGACTTCATACGCTTCTGCAGCTTCCTTGAATTTCTCTTCTGCTTCCTTATCGCCTGGATTCTTATCGGGGTGAAATTTAATAGCCAGCTTGCGATAAGCTTTCTTGATCTCATCGGCGCCGGCATTTCGTGCAACCCCTAAAATATCGTAATAATCTCTTTTACTCATTTTGTTTCAATGTGATAGTTTGTCCATTTGTCCCTTTGTCGATTTGTCCACTTGTCGTCTGCAATATTGACAAATCCGCAAATTGACTAATTGGCAAATTGCTAAGCGCCTACAACCACTTTTGCGTGTCTGATCACTTTATCGTTAAGGAAATAACCTCTTTCGACTTCATCCATTACCTTGCCTTTCAGATCGTCTGAAGGGGCGGGTACATTGGTGATCGCGTCATGAAAATCAGCGTCGAAAGGCGTCCCTTGTGCATTCATTTCTTTCAGGCCTTTATTAGAAAGAATAGTTTTCAATTTATTCTGAACGAGCAATACACCTTCTTTTACGGCTTCAATATCGGTAGCGGCTTCTATTGATTTAACCGCTCTTTCAAAGTCGTCCAATACAGGCAGAAGGTCAACGATCACATCTTTGCCGGCTGTCTGCAACAGGTCGACCCTCTCTTTGCTTGTCCGCCGTTTGTAATTGTCGAACTCCGCATAAAGGCGTAGATATTTATTATTAGCTTCAGCCAGTTCAGCTTTTAATTTTTCCTCTGCGGCGGTTTCTTCAGCAGCTGAATCTACCTGAGCTTCCATAGTCTCTTCAATGTCCTGCGTTGCGTCAGGGTTTACATTCTCTTCTGTCTGGTTATTCTTCTTTTTCTTCAACATTTCTGAAAAGTTCATAATCAAAACAGGGTTTGACAAAATTTTTGCCAACGGACAAAAACAGTCATCCTGTCAGTGTAATTTAACTCTAAGGCGTTCTATGCAATGGTCACGTCTTCGTGTACTTTGCCACCCTCGCATTTGATGATACGTGATGGGAAAGTGCGGATGATGTGATAATCATGGGAAGCCATTAAAACTGCGGTACCCGACTGACTGATCTGGCGAAGCAGCAGAACGATCTCCTCCGATGTATCGGGGTCGAGGTTTCCGGTAGGCTCATCAGCAAGAATGATCTCAGGATCATTAAGCAGGGCGCGGGCGATCACCACCCGTTGCTGTTCACCGCCTGAAAGCTCGTGCGGCATTTTTTTGATCTTCGAGTGCAGCCCGACTTTATCGAGTACGTCCCGTATCCGGTCGGCGATAAGGCCTTTTTCCTTCCATCCGGTGGCGCGCATCACGAATTCAAGGTTTTGCTCAATGGTGCGGTCGGTCAATAGCTGGAAATCCTGAAACACGATGCCCAGTTTCCGGCGGAGGAACGGCACGTCTTTGTCTGTTAATTTCCTGAGGTCAAAGCCTGCAGCATGCCCTTCACCGCCGGAGATATGAATGTCGCCGTAGATCACTTTTAACAAACTGCTTTTTCCTGAGCCGGTTGCCCCGATCAGGAACACAAACTCGCCTTTATCGATATGCAGGTCCACATTTGATAGGACCAGGTTCTTTTGCTGATAAATGTCGACGTTGTGCAGCTTAATAATCGAATTTCCAATCATATTAAATATCAAGTTTTTGAATTTGACCAAAAGGTAATTCCTTAATGAGGTTCAGTATATATTCTGCTTTATCACTCAAACCGATCTTTTCGAGCGACTTATCGGGGCGGTCGACCCTGAAATAGGCTAACAATGTGAATTTATCGTCACGAAGCTGTACGTAATCCGGAATTTTTGCGACCCCTTTCACTTTAATTATATACATAACGGGTAAAGTTAGGATTTTTGGCTATACGATTTATGATCCGGCTGCAGCATTTAAGATTAATGATCTGCCATGCCCAGGCCTGTCAGGAACTTCATCGTGTCAATACCGTCGGCATAATCCCATAGTTTCGGGTACTGCGCCTGGCCAAAGGAAAACGAAAATATATCGGAATCAGTATTTGAGACCACACATTGAATTTCAGATGACTTGTTGTCAAGCTTTGCCTTAACAGCCTCAGGACTCTCGTATTCTTCATAATGAAGTACGGCAAGGGGAGATGCCAGCCGCTCATCACGTTTAACCAGTAAAAAGCCGTTATCCAGGTGATCTTCGCGGTTAACCAGTAAGATTGACTTGTTGTAGTCGTAATTGTTATGATATTTATGGTGGTCTATCACGGGTTTAAACTTATCGAGCGACTGGAAAAAAGTATCAAACTGATAACCTTTTGGTACGTACAACTTCGACACATTCCTGCATCCTAAACCGAAATAGTCGAAAATATCTTTTCCCAATGCTTCCAGTTCTTCGGCCGTTTCCGTGCCGTTCAATATTGCAACGCTGTTCCTGTTCTTCCGGATAATATGCGGCACTTTCGAAAAGTAATACTCGAAATACCTCGATGTATTGTTGCTTCCGGTAGCGATAACCGCATCGTAGCCTTCGAGCTTTGCAACCAACCGGAACTGATCTGCAAATGCAGGTTCTATCTCAGTAAGTTTATTGAGCAGGAACGGGATCAGCTTCTGATCCTGTGACGATAACTTGATCAATGCGATATGTCCGGCAGCCAGTACACAGATCACATCGTGAAAGCCCACAAGCGGGATGTTACCGGCGAGGATAAGGCCTATTTTGAGTTGGCAGTTGGGAGTTGGGAGTTCTAAGTTATCCGCCGTTCCCGATCCTGACTTTTGACTTTAACCTTTTAACTTTTGGCTTTGACCGAACCATTCATGGAGATCCTGCTCATTCAGCATCTCTCCAAAGGAAACAACTGCCTGGCGCGTATTTGCCGGTGTAAACCATGCATTGTAAAAATGAGCAGTGTCTATCACTTGTGTCAAAGCGTCATCAGGACGCTGCATAAGCCGGCCCAGAGATACCAGGGCATCAAGCCGTTGTTGTTTTGTTAAAATCCTGCTCATGAAATCAAATTCCTCAGATAAATGTTATATTTTTGCGCTTTAAAGATGAAGTGCCGCCCTAAGCGGCTACAAAATTAAGTTACCCAACAGACTTTTTATTAAGACATGGCAATTAAAATCACTGATGAGTGTATAAACTGCGGAGCCTGTGAGCCGGAATGCCCTAACAACGCGATATATGATGCCGGTACAGCATGGCGCTTTTCAGATGGTACAAGTTTACGCGGCATTATCGATTTCGGAGATGGGACAATGGATGCAGAAGCATCACAAAATCCGATCTCTGATGAGGTTTATTATATAGTTCCGGACAAGTGTACCGAATGTAAAGGTTTCCATGATGAACCGCAGTGCGCGGCTGTGTGCCCGGTTGACTGCTGTGTGGATGATGAGGATGTCCGCGAAACCGAGGAAGAGCTTCTTGCAAAAAAAGCATGGCTCCATATGGAAGGATAGTCCTGACGAAACTTCAAAACCCAAGCGGCTCCTTGCCGCTTTTTTTATGCTTTGACATTGGGGATGATCAGAACCGGACACTTCGCTTTTCTCACAACACTTTCGGCTACGCTACCGGAAATGAAATGGTCGAACCCTGTACGGCCATGAGTACCCAGGATGATCATATCGGCACCCCATTCATCCGCTGCTGCGAGAATTTCGTCACGGGTATTACCGATTCTCGTGAACGTGTAAATGGTTGTTGCACCCCGGTTTTCAGATAAGCGTTCAAAGAGACGCTTGCTGGCCTCTTCCTGAATGTTAATGGTTTCCGGCATCATGGTAACCATCGGCTCATTGAGCAGCGGGTCAGCGACATGCGGAGTGGCTGACGGAAGGATGTCATTCACATGAACCAGACCGACTTCAGCTCCAAATTTCGAAGCCAGTTCAAATCCGTAGGTTGCAGCTGTTTCCGAATAGGTGCTGTCTTCAACCGCTATAAGGATCCTTTTAAGACTTTCGGGGTGTGCCATAATTCAAAAACGTTAAGAGTGGTTTCTGGTTTGATAACAATTTTAACATATTCTTTCTTTAAATGTAAAAAAGATTTAATTATGTTTTATGGAACAAAGCTTTGGTATTTGTAAACTTTCATCAGCTCCGTTGAGGTGCGAGCCGGCAGACAGGAGTGAAATGATATCGCAACTTTTATTTGGCGATCACTTTGAAGTTCTGGAGCTGGCCGGGAAGTGGGTGCGCATCAGAATGGCATATGACGGCTATGAAGGATGGATGGATCCTAAACAGGCTATGACAATTGACGGGGAATTGTTTGATAAGCTAAGTTTTTCCGCCGACATTCTTGGTCTGGAGGTATGTCATTCAGTGGTAAGGACGGATGTGGGTGAACTGCTCTACCTCTTGCCGGGAAGCAGTCTGCCGGAACTGCAAGACCGGCAGTTCAGAATAAACGATGCGGTTTTTCAGCTCAAAACTACTGCGGTGAAGCCGGATCTGAAGGGGTTCAAAACCGGTATCGAACAGGCGGCAATGTTTTATTTAAACGCTCCTTATTTGTGGGGCGGGCGGTCACCCTTCGGTATAGATTGTTCAGGGTTTAGTCAGATAGTCTTTAAACAGTTCAGTATCCGCCTTAAGCGTGATGCCTGGCAGCAGGCATTGCAGGGCGATCTGGTAGGCTTTTTGCAGGAGGCCCGGGCAGGAGATCTGGCGTTTTTTGATAACGATGAGGGACGTATCACACACGTTGGTATCATGCTTGGAAATGACAAGATCATTCACGCGTCCGGCCATGTGCGGGTTGATCCTATCGATGACCAGGGAATATTCAATCGTGAACTAAACCGCTATACGCATAAACTGAGGGTGATCAAACGGTTCGTGTCCTAATCCTCAATCCGGACATCCCACACCAATACAAGTTTATCGTCGCCTATTGAGATCAGCCTTTCGTTGTAGCGGCTCCATGTAATCTTGTTGATCGACAGGGTATGACTTTTATAGCCCCGCTCACGGCTGATGATCTTATACAGTTTGAAGTCGTCGGCGCCCCAGATCTTAATGCTTTTGTCGCGGCTTGCCGTTGCGAAGAATGGCTTCGAGGGGTGGAACTTTATATCGTACACGGTAAACATGTGGGCAGCGATCGACTGCTGATGAGTGAAATCACGTGTATTCCAGATGTTGAGAACTGCATCCCGCCCGCCCGACAACAGTTTAGTTCCATCGGGCGAAAACTGCAGAGAGGTTACAGGCCTTGTATGGGCAGCCAGCTCAATGTTCACGGTATAGTCTTCCAGATTGTATATACGAATAAGATTATCTTTACATCCGAACGCGATGAGCTTTTCGTCAGGACTGATGGCCATCACCCTTACCGTTTCAACAGACACCCGGAACTGGTAAACCAGTTCAAAGGTTTCGTTCCATACCGATACGGTTCCGTCTTCAGACGATAGCAGAAGCTCTTTTTTCGACGGTATTGAGCAGATGTCGAACACCGGCAGCCGATGGTGTTGAAGCACATGTGTTACCTTCTGTTCTTCAAAATTGAAGATACTCGTTTGTCCGCTTCGCTCGCCTACTGCGATGACCGGAAGGAATGATGGGCTGTGCAGCGCATAAACGGAGCTTTTTACGGGCATTAAAACCTTTACAAAATCGTTGGACTTCAAACTCCATTCAACAACTCCTTTGTCGTTTCCTGCTGTAAAGAATATATGCTGTTTCTGCGAATTTTCGACGGTGTAGATCGGATTTTGGTGGCCCGGTAATTCTGCTATGCGTTCAACACTGATCATTTATGGCGGTTTTCTAGATTTTGAGCAAGGGTTTGTAACGAAATATTTTTTTCCCTCAGCAAAACTAATAAGTGAAAAACAAGATCGGAAGCCTCATTGATGAAATCGGTCTCCGTTTCGTTTAAAGCAGCAATTACCGTTTCTATGCCTTCTTCGCCAACCTTCTGAGCGATCTTATTAAGCCCTTTATCCTTTAGCCTGTTTACATAAGAGCCTTCCCTCGGGTATTCATACCGGTCGGCAATGATATTTTCAAGCTGAAAAAGAAAGTTCTGATTGTAGCCCGTATTGAAACAGCTTCTGGAGCCGGTATGACAAGTAGGGCCGGCCGGCGAGGCTTTGATCAAAAGCGTATCCAGATCGCAGTCAATGCTGATCTCCTTTACAAATAAGAAATTTCCGCTTTCCTCACCTTTTGTCCACAGCCGGTTTTTTGTACGGGAAAAGAACGTCACCTTGTTTTCGGATACCGTTTTTTCGTATGCCTCTTCGTTCATGTAACCCAGCATCAGAACTTCGAGTGTTTGTTCATCCTGAATGATCACCGGAATCAGTCCGTCACCTTTTTTAAAATCTATCTGCATTAAATTCTTACCTCGATATTATGATTTTTTAGCTCTGTTTTAAGTTCCGGGATCAATATTTCCCCATAGTGGAATACTGATGCGGCCAGAGCGGCATCAACGTTGGTTTTTTTGAATACCTCGCAAAAGTGTTGAATGCTGCCCGCACCTCCCGACGCGATCAACGGAATATTGAGATCATCGTTGATCTTCTTCAATAAGCCGCAGTCAAAACCGGCTTTTGTTCCGTCATGATCCATTGAAGTCAGTAGGATCTCTCCGGCACCGCGGTCCTCCGCTTCTCTGATCCACAATTCGGTCTCTTTATCCGTGGCGATCCTCCCGCCGTTCAGATGAACGAGGTTGCGGCCATTAACGTGTTTGGTATCTACGGCAACCACTACAAACTGTTTTCCGAACATTGCCGCGAGCTTGTTTATCAGTTCGGGATCACGGACCGCCGCGGAATTGACGGAGATCTTATCGGCGCCGGAATTCAGCAGGAGGTCTGCATCCGCTATTTCGTTGATCCCTCCGCCAATGGTGAATGGTATGTTAACATGCCGGGCCACTGCTTTGACCAGCCCGACGAGGGTCTTTCGTTTTTCGTGAGTGGCTGAAATGTCCAGAAAGACGAGCTCATCGGCGCCTTGCTGTGAATATTGCCATGCCAGTTCCACCGGGTCGCCGGCATCGCGCAAGTCGACAAAGTTAACGCCCTTGACCGTGCGTCCGTCTTTGACATCCAGGCAGGGAATGATCCTTTTGGTCAGCCCGCCGCTGTTCATTAGCGCCCCGGCTCTAGCGTCTTGTATAGTGCTATTCATTTGCAAAAGTCCCTTATAGGGATTAATGGGTTAAAATGATATCAAAGCCTTTAGGTTCCAGTCTTTGATCTCTTCAATGGTGATTCTGCCCTCATAGATAGCTTTTCCTACCACACACGACTCAACTTTGATCTGCTGAAGCGCACGGATGTCGTCCATGGAACTTATTCCACCGGACGCAATAAGCTTGATGAACGGCGAATGGTCAAGGAGCTTTTTGTATAATTCCACCCCGGCGCCGCCTAGTTTTCCGTCCTTGTTGATGTCCGTACAAAGGAAGCGATAGAAGCCGAGAGACAGACAACGGTCAACGTAATCTCTCAGTTTGATAGTCGAACTCTCCATCCAGCCCGAGTACTTGATCACTTCATCCAGCACATCAATGGCCACGACTACCTGATCGGAGCATTTTACTTTGTTGCAGATCTCCTGTGAGAGGTCTTCGAGGAATGAGGGGTTCGTAATAGCCTGTGTTCCGACGATCACCCGGTGGATGCCATAATCGATCAGCTCCTTTACCTTGTCAATGCTTCGGACCCCCCCGCCATACTGCACTTTCATGTCCGTCTTATGAATGATCTCAAAAAGGTAGTCCTGATTGCTAAAGTCACCTTTAGCTCCGTTGAGATCGATTATGTGAATGAACTCGGTTCCGTTCGACTGATATTTTTCGATCATTTCTTCAAGCGTCACCTCATAGAAAGTGGCTTGTTCATAGTTTCCTTCACGCAAGCGGACAACTTTTTTGTCCAGAATGTCAATTGCAGGAATGATATACATAGCTTATGATTAAATGCGATTAAAGTTTTCCAAAATCTTTTCCCCGGCCGGCCCTGATTTTTCCGGGTGAAACTGTACCCCATAAAAATTATTTCTCATTATGGCTGCTGAAAATGTTGTGCCATAGTGGGTTGAGGCAATAGTAAAGTTAGGATTAAATTCGATATGGTACGAATGTACGTAGTAGAAGTACTCGTCCTTCAGTCCGGAGAACAGATCATTTTCCATTTCAACCTGCACCTTGTTCCAACCTGTGTGGGGTACTTTTAGTTTGAGATCTGCGCTGAAAAGTCGCGTTTTCAGGGGAATGATATTCATAAGGTCAGCGTTACCTTCTTCCGAAAAGTCAGTAAGAAGCTGCATCCCTACACAAACTCCCAGCACCGGCTTTTTGAGTTCTTTAATCATTGGAACCAGAGCCGTTTCACGCAGCTTAGCCATTGCGGCGCCTGCATGCCCCACGCCCGGGATGATGTACCGGTCATATCTCTCAAAATCTTCAGGGCTGCGGATCATCCCATATTGTATCCTTAACCGGTCTAACGCGGCGGTCAGGGAAAAGATGTTGCCGGCCCCATAATTGACTATGCCTGTCATCAGATCACTCCTTTGGTAGTAGGCAGTTCGGTTCCCGTTATCCGGATGGCCTGTTTAATACATTTGGCCAGCGCCTTGAAACTTGCTTCGATCATATGGTGCGTGTTTTCTCCGTCCAGGATAGCGAGGTTGAGGTTCATCCCGGCATGTTCAGAGAATGATTTCATCCAGTGTTCGAACATCTCGGTGGGGAAGTCGCCGACATACTCGCGGCTGAAAGTTCCTTTAAAGATGAAGTACGCCCGGTCTGAAAAGTCGATCGCACATTGCACCAGGGCCTCATCCATGGGCAGCAGGAAGCCGTACCGTTCGATGCCGCGCTTGGTTCCCAAGGCCTGTTTAAATGCCTTTCCGAGAGCAATGGCGCTGTCTTCGATCGTGTGATGTTCATCGATATCCAGATCGCCCTTTACGGTTATTGTCAGATCAACTCCCGAATGTTTAGCCAGCTGATCGAGCATGTGGTCGTAGAACTTCAGACCGGTATCGTTGTGGTGCCCGCCATTGCCATCGAGGTTCAGTGTAAGGGTTATCCTCGTTTCTTTTGTGTTTCGTTCAAGAGAGACCAAACGATCTGTTTTTCTGGTGAGGAAGGCCGTTATTTCTTTCCAGTTAGCCGAGCACAGAGCAGCTTTAGCATCCTCGCCC
>DASWXL010000186.1:0-9505 GCA_036405495.1 Sphingobacteriaceae bacterium
ATGTTTAGGCTTCTTGTTTAACATGGAGAGAAAAGCCTTGTTTGGAGCCGGCGGTCATTTTTATGTCGAAATAAGCCCAAAAAAAAGGAGCAAAAACGTTTTTGCTCCTTAGATGTAAAAAATGCCGGCCTACAAAGTCTCTTTAAGCCACTTAAAGAACTCACGCTGCCACAGGATGCCATTTTGGGCACTCAGCACCCAATGGTTCTCATCCGGTAAATAGAGCAGCCGGCTTTTTATTCCTTTCAGCTGCGCCGCCTGAAAGGCCTCCAGTCCCTGTTCAATACCGACGCGATAGTCTTTCCCGCCCTGAATGATCATGATCGGCGTAGTCCAGTTATTGACCATCTCAATCGGGTTGAACTTCTTATATGTTTCTGATGTATTGGTGCTCCAATAGGGGCCACCAAGATCTTTATTGGCAAACCAAAGTTCTTCTGTTGTGCCGTACCAGCTTTTCAGGTCAAACAATCCGTCATGAGCCAGGAACGACTTGAAGCGGTTATTGTGAACGCCGGAAAGCATGAACACGGAATAGCCGCCGTAACTTGCACCTACGGCCCCGAGACGGGATCTATCAACGTAGGGCTCTTTAGCGATATCATCAATGGCTGAAAGATAATCACGAATCGGCTGACCACCCCAGTCGCCACTGATGTCGGCATTCCATTTAACGCCATGGCCCGGCATTCCCCTTCTGTTAGGCGCCACGATGATATAATCATTCGCTGCCATTAGCTGGAAATTCCAACGGAATGAATAATATTGGGATAAAGCGGATTGAGGACCGCCCTGACAGTATAAAAGAGTAGGGTATTTTTTTGCCGGGTCAAAATCAGGCGGATATATCACCCAGGTCAGCATGTCTTTGCCATCTGACGTCTTCACGTACCTCTTCTCTACTTTTCCCATCGCCAACCCGTCATAAGTCGCCTTATTAACTACCGTCAGAGGAGTTAATACGCCGGTTTTTACATCGGCCCTGAACAATTCGGCAGCATGGTTCATATCTGTCCTGGAGACGATCAGCGTATTGCCCGCCTGGCCGACAATTCCGTTTATGTCAAACTGTCCGTTCGTGATCTGGCGGATATTCTTCGAAGAGGCTTTTGCCAGATCCTTTTCCAGCGTGAGCTCAAACAGTTGTTCTGTTCCGCCTTTTACAGCAAGAAAATAGATCTTAGAGCCATCGTTACTCCACCTGAACGACGCTACTGTTTCATCCCAATCGCCGGTAAGATTATGCTTTTTGTTCGTTTTGAAATCATAAACGATAATATCATTCTTGTCCGCCTCAAAGCCATCCTCCTTCATGCTTAACCAAGCGAACTTTGACCCGGTTTTGTTGAAAGCAGGAGCGGTATCATACCCCATCATGCCTTCGGTGAAATTTGTGGTCCTGCCGGTTTCTAAGTTATAGACATAAATATCGGTGTTGGTACTGATTGCGTAAGCTTTACCGAATCTTTTCTTGCAAACATAAACGATGTTCTTGCCGTCAGGGCTCCAGATCATGTCCTCCGATCCGCCAAATGGCATCTGCGGCGAGTCGTAAGGTTCGTTCTTCATGATGTCAGTTGGTTTGCCCACTTCTCCATTATTGTATGGAGCATAAAAAACATGCTGAAAGCTCCCGTCTTCCCACGTGTCCCAATGCCGATAGTTCAGGTCGTCATACACATATGCGTTTGACTTTTTCAGATCCTTATAGCGGTCATTCCCCTCGATTTTCAGAACTTCGACATCCTGAGAGAAAAGTATATGCTTACCATCGGGCGAAAAGCGGACATTGTTAAGCCCATTCTTATGATCAGTTAGTTTTTTAGGCGAACTTCCGTCAGCTTTCATTTCCCAGAGCTGTCCCTTATGTAAATAAATGATATTTCCGGTTGCAGGGTCGACCCTTACTACGGATTCGCCTCCGGCGGATTGGGTGAGCTGTCTTGCTTCACCGCCATCGAGTGCGATCGAATACAGATTTCGCTCACTTTTGTTGTTCCCGACATCATAATGTGTCACTCCATAGATCACGGTTTTTGCATCCGGAGTTACCGTTTCGCCCGAGACCCTGCCCAGTTTCCAAAGCAGTTCGGGCGTCATTCGTTGCTGTGCGTTCACATTAATGCAAGCTAATAGCAGTCCTAATCCTATGATCTTTTTCATTTTTCTCTACTTAAGGTGTTAGTTCCAGTTCTTGTTGTATTCCCAGCAACAGGTACTTTGCCGATGCAGGGTTCGTTGCCAGCGGCACATCATGCACATCGCATATCCTAAGAAGCATCTGTACATCCGGTTCATGCGGATGCTTGCCCAACGGATCCCGAAAGAAGATGATCCCTGCTACCTTACCTTCGGCAGCCAGTGCCGCGATCTGCGCATCGCCACCTTTCGGGCCGCTGAGTTTACGGGCGACTTTCAGGCCTGTTTGCTGGACATGCATTCCCGTAGTGCCGGTTGCAATGAGCTTAAATTGGTTTAAAAAGTTAAAGTGGTCCTTTACAAAAGCTACCATTTCCGCTTTACGGCCATCATGCGCAATAAGTGCCAGTGTTTTCATGTTTTATTTAAAGAAGAGATATGCCAGAATAATAGCGGCGATAACGCCCACCAGATCGGCAATTAATCCACAAATCAAAGCATATCTTGTTTTCTTGATATTAACGGATCCGAAATAGACGGCGAGAACATAAAAGGTTGTCTCGGTCGACCCCTGGATGATGCTGGCTAACCGGCCCTGAAATGAATCGGCACCATAGGTTTTCATCACATCGACCATAAGGCCTCTGGCCCCGCCGCCGCTGAGTGTTTTCATTAAGCCTACCGGAAGTGCGGGAACGAATGAAGTGTCAAGCCCGCATGCCGCAACCATCGAACCTATGCCGTTTACCAGGTAATCCATGCAACCGGTAGTTCTGAATACGCTGATGGCTACGAGTATAGCCACCAGGTAAGGAATGATCAGGACACCGGTAGTGAAGCCATCTTTCGCGCCGTCAATAAAAGCTTCGTAAACATTCATTTTCTTCATGGCGCCATATGCGACAAAAAGAATGATCACCGAGAAAATGATAAGTCCGCCGAGCACGGCAGTATTAGTTTGGATCTGTTCAGGTGGCAGACTGCCCAGCCAGTAATAAAGTCCGGTCATTATTCCAAGGAAGCCGCCGATAAAGATGAGTACCGGTAACTGAAATAAATTGATCTTTTGATAAAAGGCAACGGCTATCATTCCGGCGAGGAAAGAAATAAACGTTCCGATCAGCGACGGAATAAAGACATCTGCGGGATTTGCAGCTCCCGCAGCAAGCCGGAGTGCGATCACTGAAGTAGGTATCAGCGTCAGACCCGCAGTATTCAACACCAGGAACATGATCTGGGCGTTAGTAGCGGTTTCTTTTTCCGGATTAAGCTCCTGCAACTCGCTCATGGCCTTCAGGCCGAGGGGGGTAGCAGCGTTGTCCAAACCAAGCATGTTCGCTGAAAAGTTCATCATAATAGAGCCCGATGCGGGATGTTCTTTAGGAACTCCCGGGAAGAGTTTGCCGAAAAACGGACTTACGCCGCGTGAGAAGAGCGAGATCATACCGGCACGTTCGCCGATCTTCATGATGCCGAGCCAGAATGTCATGATGCCGACCAGGCCGATGGAAATTTCGAAACCCGTTTTAGCGCTTTCAAACATGCCGTTCACCACATCCGACATGAGCTGGGTTTCTCCAAAAAAGATCAGCTTGACAAGCCCGACAACAAAAGCAATAAGAAAAAAAGCGATCCAGACGTAGTTAAGAGCCATTAAGTGTGTTTTGGTTAAGTATAACGAGTTACATTGCGGGGGTATCTGCTAACAGCTAATTCCCGGGTAGTGTGCGGGTTAATATCCCGTATTACAACCGGATAACCCCTGTCGCAATTTTTAATCGCCGCTGAATTTAGAGGTTTTCTCGTTAATTTTCCCGTTTTCAATGCATAAAATGGTGTTTAAACCATCCTGAACGATCAGATCTGCTGTTTCATTCACTCGCAGGGGTTTCGACACGATCAGCTGAAGATGGGCAGCGTCCACTTCCAGATATCCGAAACGGCCATTCAGATCTCCGAGATCATCGATCACGTAGTTGTAATTTACCCCCGTCCGTGTTTCATTCGGCACCTGGTCCGCGATGATGCCGATATCAGTCCGATATTCCGCCCCGTTATTTTCAACAACCATGCAGTTTTTTATCAGGATGCTGAAATGAAGCTTCTGATTTTTGGGAATGGCGTAATACTCATCAAGTGAACGATCGGCGTAACGCCCGTTGGCGATCTGGGTCAATCCCGACAACATTGCGCCGAAATAGATCTTTCTGATGAACTGTTTTTCAAAGTCGTTAGGGTAACCTCCGGCCTCTATCAGGATGGTGCTGGTGCCTGCCGCCTGGAAATTGTCGCCAAAGGCACGTGGCTCATATTCATCATCGAATAAACCAACGTGATTGGGGATAAATGATTGAATTTCTTGATTGATACCGGCGATCAGCTGCATGGCACGTTTACGGACATCATTTAAAGAAAGCCTGTCGTCATAGGCGGGGGCGAGAAGCGAGATAGTGGCAGGGTTTCCGGTATTGCCGGCCGACCAAAAGACGCTTTGATCATGCAGATTGAACCCGAAATCCGGATCGATCTGATCGCGAAGAGCCCTTAATGTTCTTCCCTCCGGCGTTTGCTGGTGTTGGAAGTCGCGGTTGATATCAAGTCCCTGGGCGTTCCTTCGGTTGAATTGTTCGGCTCCGTCGGGACTGATCATCGGCGCAAAAAACAAACTGCAGCTGGTAATAAGAGCGTTTCTCAATGGGTTAAAGTCGTCGTCTGCTTCCAGGAAGTTGAAGAGATCGAACAGTGCCATTGTAGCGGTGGCCTCATCGCCATGCATCTGCGACCACAGAAACACTTTTACCGGACCGTTTCCTTTCTCTAACAGATATATCGGGCGCTGTTCAAAGGATTGTCCTGCCTGCGTTACGGTAAAAGCCTTTCTGTTCTGGATCAGTGGCTGAATATCAATATGCTTGAAAAAGCGATCGTTTAGTGAAGGTTCGCGGTAGTCATGGTACCGCTCCAATATAGAAGAAATAGTGCTCACAGGGGCGAATTTAAGTATTCCGATGTTTTTACTCACTAGTTTTGACCTTTACCTTTTGACTTTTGCCATTTGCCGTTTACCTTTAACAAATGTCGTTGATCATCTCCGAAATAACCGATCGGATCGGTTACATTACCATAAACCGTCCAGAGAAGCGGAATGCATTGAATCCCGGATTAATTGAGGCTCTTACCGATGCGTTCAGGGAAGCTGAAAGTGACGATGATGTCAAAGTCATCGTAATAAAAGCGAACGGCGACGTTTTTTCTGCCGGAGCCGACCTGGCCTATCTGAAACAGCTTCAGGAGTTTTCATTGGAAGAGAATTATGCTGATACGGCCGGTTTGAAAAAGCTGTATGAGAATATCTACCGGTCCAATAAGGTTGTGATTGCGCAGGTGGAAGGGCATGCAATTGCCGGTGGATGCGGCCTGGTTTCGGTATGTGATATCGTTTTTGCCGTGCCCGAAGCATCCTTCGGCTATACGGAGGTCAGGATCGGCTTTATTCCGGCGCTGGTTGCGTGCTTCCTGATCCGCAAACTGGGGGAGACCAGAACGAAAGAGCTGCTTCTTAGCGGAGGCCTGATCGACGCAGCGACGGCTTCTGCTTACGGCCTCATCAACTTTGTATGTGCAAAAGCTGACATCGCCGAAAAAGTACGGCAGTATGCTGAAGATTTGACCCGTTCCACTTCCGGTGAATCAATAAAGCGAACCAAGCAACTCCTGAGGCAGGTCCACGACCTGAAACTTGAAGAAGCTCTCGAAGCGGCTATGCATGCTAATGCTGCTGCCCGTGTAACCGACGACTGCAAAAAGGGAATTGAAGCCTTTCTGAACAAGGAAAAGCTTCGCTGGTAACTTTCCGGCAACAACTGTTGCCCGGGGCTGTTCTTAGACAGTATGACCGATCATCGTTTCCGTCTGCCTTTTGATATTTTCTTAATTGGTGATACGGGTGCTATTGCAAAACATAAACCCGATCCGGTAATGCAGATGCTGCGGGATCAGATCATGGAAAACGCTAACTCTGCTGTTGTATTTCTGGGCGATAACGCTTATCCCCGCGGACTACCGCCTGAAGGGAATATCCTCAGAAAGGAGGCCGAGATCATATTGAATAAACATAAAGAAGCGTTAGACGGCTACGATGGCAGGGTGATCTTCATCTCCGGTAACCACGACTGGAATAACGGCCGCAGGAACGGATTGGATTATCTTTTAAGGCAGGAGCAGTATCTTGGGAAGCTGTTTGACGACCGGCAGGTCATGCTCCCAAAATTCGGATGTCCCGGCCCGGAAGTGGTTGATATTGCTGAAGGGGTCGTTCTCGTTCTCATCAATACTCAGTGGTGGATGCAAAAGGGGATCAGACCTGTCGGGCCCGCCTTCGGCTGTACGGTTCATTCTGATGAGGATTTCTTTTCCCGTCTCGAGCAGGTGTTTATAGAAAATCGGGAAAAGAGGATACTGGTCGCCGGGCATGCGCCAATTTACAGCTATGCGATTCACGGCGGACGGTTTAAACTTAAGCATCATCTTTTCCCGTTCACATTATATCATCGTAAAGCTTACGTGCCGGTTCCCGTTATCGGTTCCCTGCTGCCATTGTACCGTAAGTTTATCGGAGCAAAAGAGGATATCGCCCATCCCCGCTACCGTCGTCTGCGGCATAAGCTCAAGAATCTTTTTAAGCAATATCCGGGAATCATTTATGCAGCCGGACATGAACACAATCTGCAGTACATTACCAAAGATGGCGGTCATTTTATCGTCAGCGGCGCCGGCTCAAAACTGAAATATGTCATCGAGGAGGGCAGGCACCTCCGGTTCGGTCTGCAGGCTAAAGGCTTCTTTAAGTTGCGTTTCGGGAATGATGGGTCGGTTTTAGTGGAAGCCTGGGCTGTTGACCGCAAGACCAGCCACGGAAAAAAAATGTACGAAAAGCAACTCATGCAACCGGCGGAACGATGACGGTCAGGGCCAGCGGTAGTATCTCTGCATTGATGTTTTTTACCTTACCGATCACTTCGCCATCGATCTGAAGCGTGGTCCTCTTATTCGACGAAACCGTTGCCGAGCTGCAGCGGATCACCTCGACATATTCAGAGGTCTGAAGTTTGTTACGGAACATCTTCCACACGATACCAGGCAATTTGATCCTCGGAAACGGCCGGATGATAACGAGTTCAAAGTAACCGTCATCCAAAATCCCGTGCGGATTGATGACGGCACCTGTTCCGTATTTAGACGCATTTGCAAACGTAAGCGAAACCGCTTTCAGCGCTAACTGATCATGCCCGTATCTGATGATAAACCTGTAGTGTTTTTCCAGGAAGATCTCCCGGAGGAAAAATTTTGCGTAACCGGGAATTCCACGATTCCCGGCTCTTTCAAAGTTCTTTACAATGCGGGCGTTGGGGCCGACGTCGGCAAGGTGAATGCAGATACGACCGTTTATCCGGATGAGGTCTATCTGACGGCGGACGCCCGTTTCAAGAAGCTCAAAAGCGGCAGGAATACTTCGGATATCGAGCTCTTTGGCCATACCGTTTGCTGAGCCGCTTGGAATGATCAATAAGGGAGTGCCTGAATTCTGCAGGATGGAAGCGAGCAGATTTACCGTTCCATCGCCTCCGGCGGCTGCCACGATATCAGGTTTATAGGAATAAATCTTTTTGGCGACTTTTTTTACGATGTTTCCGTCCACCATCGGGCATATGTCGTACTCAAATGCCAGTTCTTCAGCCTTCCCGGCAATTTGTTGTTCTAAGGTAACCTCTTCTTTTCTTCCTGATCTGGGATTTATGACGAAAAGGACTTTCATGTGGGGCCGTTACAGCTGTTCCTTCACTTCCAGAAGGAATTGCTTTACCCGCTCTAACGAATCAATGATCTTTTGGTTTTCTTTTACCTCGTCTTTGTTTAGTTTCAGATGGTCTTTGGCGCCCTGCAACGTATAGCCTTTGTCTTTTACCAGATGGAAGATGATCTTCAGGTTCTCGACGTCTTCCGGGGTGAACAGACGGTTTCCTTTTTTATTTTTTTTAGGTTGAAGGATATCGAATTCCTTTTCATAAAAGCGGATCTGCGAGGCATTCACATCGAACATTTCCGTTACCTCGCCCATCGTGTAGTAAAGCTTGCTGATATCTCTTTCTTTATAAGGCATGCGTAAAAGTAAGAAAGAATTACATCAAAAATCTAACTTTGCATCATGACCACAAAAGAAATTAGGAAGGCCTTTTTAGATTTTTTTGAAAGTAAATCACATCAGATAGTTCCGTCTGCCCCTATAGTAGTTAAGAACGACCCGACGTTGATGTTCACCAATGCGGGGATGAACCAGTTCAAGGAGCTGTTTTTGGGTGAAGCGCCTGTTAAGTATTCGCGTATTGCCGATACGCAACGATGCCTGCGGGTATCCGGCAAACATAATGACCTTGAAGAAGTAGGTATTGATACCTATCACCATACCATGTTTGAGATGCTGGGTAACTGGAGCTTTGGCGACTACTTCAAGCAGGAGGCTATTGCCTGGAGCTGGGAGCTTTTGACCGGTGTCTACAAGATCCCTAAGGATCAATTGTATGTGACTGTATTCGAGGGCGATGAAAAAGAAGGTTTGCCCAAAGATGAGGAGGCCTATAATTTCTGGAAGCAACATATCAGCGAAGACCGCATCCTCCTCGGAAATAAAAAAGATAATTTCTGGGAAATGGGCGAGACGGGTCCGTGCGGTCCCTGTACCGAGATCCATGTCGATTGCCGTACCGCGGAAGAGCGGAATTCGGTCGACGGAAAAGCTCTTGTAAATGCCGACCACCCTCAGGTGATCGAGATATGGAATAACGTATTTATTCAGTTTAACCGCTTGAAAAACGGATCTTTAGAGAAGTTGCCTAAAGCTCATGTTGATACGGGGATGGGGCTCGAGCGACTGGTTCGGGTGCTGCAGAATAAAACCTCTAATTATGATACCGACGTTTTTCAGCCGCTGATCCAGTTTATCGCGGGAGAAGCCAGGATCGTTTATGGTGCCGGCGAACAGACCGACATCGCCATGCGGGTAATGGCCGATCACATCCGCGCCATCTCTTTCGCTATTGCGGACGGACAATTGCCATCGAATAATAAGGCGGGTTATGTTATCCGTCGTATTTTGCGCCGTGCCGTACGTTACGCTTATACTTTCTTAGGGTTCAAAGAGCCATTCCTGAATAAGCTGGTTCCTGTTCTGGCCGACCAGTTTGCCGGTGTATTCCACGAACTGAGATCCCAGCAGGACTTTGTGCAGAAAGTGGTACTGGAAGAGGAAATGTCTTTTCTCAGAACGCTTGCTACAGGTGTTCAACGCTTTGAGCGGTATATTGCCGAC
>DASWXL010000187.1:0-7117 GCA_036405495.1 Sphingobacteriaceae bacterium
TCCGCTATGCGATTGATGACCGATGCTGTAGAAAGTCTTCTGGCTGTATATGAAAAGGAAGATCGCCCGGATAAGGTCATCCGGTGGCAGAAGATCCTGATCCAGGAACAGAATAAGATCTTTGAGAAGGAGCGCGAGTATGCGATAGAATTTCTCGACCTGTTAAAGGCCCGGCAGGAAGAACAGGCACTTGCAGAAGCAAAGACGCTGGAAGCGCAGCAGCGGGCCAGGTATTCCGGTATTATTGCATTGATAGTAAGTATCGCATTGGCCGTTCTTTCAGGTTTGGCATACCTGTTGGCAAAAAATTACCAGAAAGTGAAGTCATACAGTAAGAACCTTGGCGAAAAAAATGCTTTGATCGGGAAGCAGATCGGTGAGCTTAAAGCATTAAATGAAGCGATCATGCATCAGAACTCTCGCCTTGAAGAGAGCAACCTGATGAAAAATAAACTGCTTTCTATTATCTCACATGATCTGCGTACGCCGCTGGTTAATACAAAAGGTATGCTGGAGTTTATCAATGAAGGCCTTATCGATCCGGAGGAACGGGAGCAGGTTTTCAGAGACCTGGAGAATCAGTACGTTACCGTGATCACGCTGCTTGATAATTTGCTTTTCTGGATCAAGGGACAAATGGAGAGCGATGATTTTCAAGTCGCATCAATTGAGATCAGGCACCTGATAGAACAGGTGATCAGGGAACAGGAGGTTTCTTTGAAAAATAAAGGCGTGATCGCGGTCAATGAAGTTGCGCCCGGTCTGACCGTCGACGGGCATCTGGAAATGCTGAAAGTGGTGTTTCGAAATCTGTTATCAAATGCAATAAAGTTCACAGACAGCGGCAGTATTCGCTTTTATTCTTCCGTTGGTGAGGGGGTGTCGGTGCATGTTAAAGATGCCGGAGTGGGCATGTCGGCCGAGGTTCTTCAAAAAGTAAGGAACCGCGCCTATTTTACTACACCCGGAACAAAGAAGGAAGCGGGAAGTGGTTTCGGATTGATGATCTGCAAGGACATCATCAGCAAACATGATGGTGATCTGCTGATCGACAGCGAACCGGGTGCAGGCTCTGTCTTTTCAGTGAAGCTGCCGTTGAAAAGCCGGAAGGAAAAAGCCAGAAGGCAACAGGAGATAGTGGAGAATTAGCTCGCCCCGCTTCCCATTTTTATTCCCTAATTTAGCCGCATTATGGGCTACAGGAACTTATCGGAATGTGTTGCAGATCTGGAGCGGAACGGACACCTCATCCGCATCAGAGAAGAAGTCGACCCGTACCTGGAAATGGCCGCAATCCATTTAAGGGTATATGAGAGTCAGGGGCCGGCACTCTTTTTTGAGAATGTCAAAGGGTCAAGGTTTCCGGCGGTCTCCAATTTATTTGGTACGCTGGACCGCTCAAAATTCATGTTCCGTGATACGCTGGATAAGATCAAGACACTGGTTGAACTGAAATCCGATCCGCTTAAGGCCCTCAAAAATCCGCTTAAATACCTGAATGTGTCTGCTACGGCTGTATCGGCGCTCCCCTGGAAAGTAAGCAGCCGGGCACCGGTTGCCTTCGGAAGGACGACGGTCAGTGAGCTTCCGCAGATCGTGAACTGGCCTATGGACGGAGGTCCGTTTATCACAATGCCACAGGTCTATACAGAAGATATCGACAGGCCCGGCATCATGAATGCCAACTTAGGGATGTATCGCATTCAGCTGGCTGGAAATGAGTATGTGGTCAACGAAGAGATCGGTCTGCATTACCAGTTACACCGCGGTATTGGCGTCCACCAAACTAAAGCAAATGCCAAAGGACAGCCGTTAAAGGTGAGCATTTTTGTAGGCGGCCCTCCGTCGCATCCGCTGTCTGCGGTTATGCCGCTGCCAGAAGGGTTATCCGAAATGACCTTTGCAGGAGCGCTCGGAAACCGCCGTTTCCGGTATTTTTACGATCACGAAGGCTTTTGTATTTCGGCAGATGCCGACTTTGTGATCACGGGCACGGTTTACCCGCATGAGAATAAGCCGGAAGGGCCTTTTGGCGACCATCTCGGGTATTACAGCCTGACACACCCCTTTCCGCTCATGAAGGTTCACAATGTATATCATCGAAAGGATCCGATATGGTCGTTCACGGTGGTTGGCCGCCCCCCGCAGGAAGATACAAGCTTCGGCGCGCTGATACATGAGATAACCGGTTCAGCTATTCCGCAGGAAATACCCGGGCTGCAGGAGGTAAATGCAGTCGATGCAGCAGGTGTACATCCTTTGCTATTTGCTATTGGCAGCGAAAGGTACACGCCATATTTAAAGGAGCGCCGCCCGCAGGAGATCCTCACCATTGCCAATCATATTCTGGGCAAGAACCAACTTAGCCTGGCAAAATTTCTAATCATTGCAGCTAAGGAAGATGATCCGTCGCTGCATACACACGATATCGAACGTTTTTTAATGCATGTGCTGGAAAGAATGGACCCCGTCCGCGATCTGCACTTCTATACAAAGACAACGATTGACACCCTCGATTACAGTGGTACGGATCTGAATGCCGGGTCAAAGGTGGCCGTTACCGTGGCAGGGGAGAGGAAACGGGATTTAGCCCGGGAAGTTCCGGGAGACTTATCATTACCGCGGCCGTTTGACCAGTTCAGGCTTGCTATGCCGGGCGTATTGGCCATAGAGGCTCCGCGATACCTTTCAGACGCCGGTACCGATGCTGAAATCCGGTTATTAAATGACCATCTGCGTGGCGCCGACCTGAGTAATATTCCGCTGATGGTATTGTGCGACGATGCCGGTTTTACCGCCGGTAGTATCAATAACTTCGTATGGGTGACCTTTACCAGAAGCAACCCTTCACATGACATTCATGGCATCAATAGCTTTACTGAGCATAAGCACTGGGGATGCCATGGCCCGGTGATCATCGATGCCCGGATAAAGCCTCATCATGCGCCACCGCTGATCAAAGATCCGGAAGTCGAAAAGAGAGTTGATAAGATAATGAATTCATTGTCGACAGGATGACCCGTCAGTACCTTGCGGGTCCTTTTCTTTCCCAATGATCTTTGATGACGTTGCCATTGGTGTCGTACTTTAGGGTACGTGCAAAGCGGTCGCCAATAACCTGGCCTTTGTCATTACGCTTTCCCATGAACAAGAGCACCGGATTTCCGGCATCATCGGTCTTGAACGTGATGTCATACCGTTTAAAAACAGTATCAGTTGTTGCGGAAGGGGCGTATTTTTTATTCAGTACCTTTAATATTTCATTGCCCAGTTTCATCATGGTGTCAGTTCTGCATTGTGTAAACTTCTTTTCTGCCGGCATTGGGTAATCCAACAAAAAACGTGCTATCAATTTTTTGTTCTATCAGGTTAACAGAACGTTCACGCCGGATGTTATGTGGCTCTTCCGGGCGATAGTGGCCAGGTGATGTAGCGTTCAAGGCACTTTACGCGTAAGGGGAAGTAAAGAAACATCGGATGAGATTTAAATTGACGCTTGTTCTGGCCTGTTGTTTTGTTTGTTCTGGCTGTATTAAAAGTGATTGCCCGACCGTCTGTACCGACGATCTCGTCGTGGTTTCAGTGAAATTTATAAACGCTTCCGGAACAGCTCTTTCGGTCACTGATTTTACAGCCGTGAATACCCGCACCGGCGAAGAATACCAGTATGTGCATCCGGACCAGAATCAGTTCAAGGGTACATACATAGTAGTTACGGATGCCCATAAACGGGGGTTATCGGCAAGGGGAGATACGATCGATGTAAAAGCGACAAACCCGCAAACCGGTCAGCAGAAAAATGCCCTGTTTGTTGTTACCGGTGGTGGCGATTGTATCTGCCACATCAGCAAAGTATCAGGACCTGACCGTATCGCCTTCGATTAAACCTCAGTATACCTTTAAGTTGAAGCAGGGCTTATGTCCTGCTTTTTTTGTTCACGAGCCAGGGGTAATAACGTAATCGTCGCCGCAGGTTTCACAAACGCTGGTCGTTAGGCCGGGCGCCTCTTCTTTAATGGTGTTACAGGTAAGACAGTCGACGAAATTCGTTTCCGTCCGGGTATCGTTGTGATTCATAGTATAGGTTCAGAGTCACAAAGATAGAAAACCGGCGCTACTTTTTCCTTTTCGTGATAAGTTCGTAAGAGTGGTCGATGAGTTCGAAGATCTGTTCGCTCTTGAGTGTGCCATCGACGATTACCGTGTTCCAATGCTGCTTGTTCATATGATAGCCCGGCTTTATGCAGTCATGTTCCTCGCGTAACTCTGTTGCCCGCACGGGATCGCACTTAGCGTTGAACTGCACCGGCTGGCTGTCCATGCTGACCAAAAGAAACATCTTTCCGTTCGCCTTGAATACCAGGGCAGTCTCTCCAAACGGAAAACCCTCTGTCACGTTCTCTTTTTGCAGCGCGTATTCGCGGATGTCTTCGATATTCAATTTGCTGATCTGTTAATTTTGCTATTGTGCGAATATCGGGATTTCCGACGCAACTCTAAACCTTGATCTGTCATCTCTCTTCCTCGGGGTCGATCTTTTCTCCCCTCGGGCTCTCTTCGTCCATTTTAGTGTTACGGGAGTTGGAGTCTTTTTTCAGGTTTTCTATGCGATCGGCTGCCTTCAGAACTTCGTCTTGTCCCGTCATTTCGCCTTCTTTGTGGTCGCGCGACCAGTTTTCCTGATCATCTGCAGCTACCCCTGACACATTACTTCCCCGCGAATAATTATTCGCTGATTCACTCGGACCAGCGTGTTCGTTTTCGATAGTCTTTTTCAAATCTTCCTTATTTTGATCCTTGCCGGTGTTTTCTGGAGTTGTCATAACTGGTTTGTTTCTAATGTTTCCCCTTAAAAACAGCCAAAAAAGCGGATTTGTGTTGCATTGTCATTCTAAAGTTGGAAAAATAAAATTTTCGCAACCGCTGCTGGAAACGATGCGTAGAAAACCGTATCTGTTTTGAAAATCTACCTTCAGGCAGGTATGGAAAGTGTTGTTCGGATGTGCTATGAAAAACAAAATTCGACAGTAAAATAAGAGGGATCAACAGTCCCGCTTCTTTCCCCGAGAGTCAGAGTTTAGAGTTTAAAGTTTAGAAAAGGGTTAGAAATGAATTTACGTCCATCAGAAAACCTGAGCGAATCTCAGGTAAGATCAGGTTTAAAATCAATCATCTTCGACGGTATGTTTGCCGAGGCCATGATCGCATTAACGGGAGGAACATTCCTGGTAGCAATGGCTCTGCAAATGGGAGCATCGAATTTTCAGTTGGGAATACTGGCGTCTATGCCGATGTTTTGCAGCATAGCACAGCTGTTTTCCATTTATCTGGTTAAAAAATACAACAACCGGCGTGCAGTTACCGTAATGAGCAACATCGTAGGGCGCCTGCCTTTATTCGTTGTAGCCGTTATCCCATTCATTTTTCCGGCAGGGACGAGTGTTACGGTACTGATATTCTCATTGTTCTTTCATTATTTCCTTGGTTCCGTTGCCGGACCGGCATGGAATTCATGGATGAAGGATCTGATCCCGGCTAAAGAATTAGGTACTTATTTTTCACACCGTGGCAGGCTTACGCAAATTTTAAATGTCTCGCTTAGTATTTTGCTGGCTCTCTCAATTGACTTCGTAAAAGTTCAGTTCCCGGAGCATGAGCTGATGGTTTACGCGGGCATGTTCTTTGTGGCCGGTATCTTCGGAATGCTGGGAGTATGGGCTTTATCCCGTACGCCGGAGCCGAAGCCGGAAATGATCAACCAGAATGTATTTAAGCTTCTTAGCAAGCCGTTACAGGACAAAAATTTTCGTAGTCTGCTGGTGTTCAATTCTGCATGGGCATTTGCCTTGAATATCGCAACTCCGTTCTTTTCAGTTTATATGATGAAGACTATGGGCCTTCCCATCTCTTACATCATAGCCCTCGGAATTGTCGGTCAGGTAAGCAGCATTCTTTCGATAAAGATGTGGGGGCGCTACAGCGACCGCTTCAGTAATAAAACCATCATTCATATTTCCGCACCGATCTATGTAGCGTGTATTATCGCATGGGCATTTACCGGTGGTATAGGTATCCCTCTGTTGGTGGTGATCAATATACTGAGCGGATTCTCGACTGCCGGTATCAACCTGGCGCTGAATAACATCGGATTTAAACTGGCTCCGAAGAACGAAGCAATTGCGTTCCTGACTGCGAAGAACATGCTGGTAGCCCTTGCGTCAGCAGTAGCTCCGGTGATCGGAGGGTTGATGGCCGACTTCTTTGCCGCCAACCAATTCGTATGGAACATTGAATGGAATGGCTCAGCAGGAAGCACAGTATTAAATATCATCGACCTGAAGGGCTGGAACTTCTTCTTTATCATAGGCGGATTGCTGGCGTTTTCATCGCTCCGCCTGCTGAATAATGTTAAGGAAGATGGTGAGGTACAAAAGAAACGTGTGGTGGTGTATATGCGTTCGAAGCTGAGAAGAACCATCAGACGCGAAGCAAAACGTACGTTCACTTATCCGCAAATGCGCCTGGCAGCGATAGGGCAGAAAGTAAGACTCTTTTTTCTATAACTAATAAACATCTAAACGCAAGCCATCCGTAACGGGATGGCTTTTTTGTTTTTATCAATCACATGATCAGATCCGTACTTTGCTCTTCCACTTCTTCCTTGCTTGCTTTGTAGCGGATAATGCGGTTGCCGATCATTAAGATCAGCAATCCCGACGCGGTGCAGGCAGCCATTACGGCAGTCATGGGAACAGCGGTCTGGTTATTGAAAATGCTGACGCTGGCCGAAGCAAGGGCGCCAAGGCCCATTTGTAATGCACCCATTAAAGCAGATGCGCTGCCCGCATGCTTGCTGAATGGTGCGAGTGCCAATGCTGAGGCATTCGGGAAAATAAAACCCTGGCAGCTTAGAAACAGTCCGACAAGTAACACCATCAACGGCAGACTTAACCCTCCGGCCGCTGTTCCGGCCACCAGTAACAGCCCTACTGCCGTCTGAGCCGGTAATGCTACCAGCAGGATCCGGTCGCTGCTGAACCGTTGCAGTACCACGGTATTCAACTGGCTTGAAAGAATAAGCCCGGCGGCACAACCCGCAAAGATCCATCCGTAATGC
>DASWXL010000188.1:0-8008 GCA_036405495.1 Sphingobacteriaceae bacterium
AGGCCGACGTTCTGGAAACCATGCAGGACCTGGCGAATACGGGAGTTCACATCCTGACCCTGGGCCAGTATCTGCAGCCTACGAAGAACCACCATCCTGTTGTCGACTGGATCCATCCCGACCAGTTTGCTTTTTACAAGACCGCAGGCATGGAGATGGGCTTCAAATATGTGGAAAGCGGTCCGCTGGTCCGTTCTTCATACCACGCCGAAAAGCATTTGTTCGACCTATAAGTCGCCGGTCAGCATGCTGATCACCTGATTGATCTTAGCCGGAAGCAAGCCTGCCGGCACTACAGCTAAGTTCTCGTCTTCTTCAAGCATTCGTCCTGCTTTGCCGTGTACGTAAACGCCGACGATGGCTGCGTCTTCCGGACCATATCCCTGAGCCATCAGCGAGGCTATTACTCCCGTTAAAACATCTCCCGTCCCTCCCGTCGCCATCGCCGGAGTTCCGCTCGGGTTGAAAATGCATTTCCCGTCACGCGTAAAGATAATGGTATATTGATTTTTCAATACAATGGTACATCCGAGGTGGGTGGCACGTTCAATGCCTGTTTCAAGGCGCTCCCACCAGCATTTATGGTCGCCGAACAGGCGGTCGAACTCCTTCACATGAGGTGTGAAAACAGAGTTTTCCGGCACCAGTCCCATAATCTCATAGTTCTTTGCGATCACATTGATACCGTCGGCATCGATCACTATCGGCTTCTTATACCGCTTAAGCGTTTCCTCTACTACTTTACGGCTTCCGGATGATGTTCCGAGGCCGGGGCCAATGGCAACAGATTGATATTTATCCCATTTGAGTTCAGGCCTCGAATGGTTTCGGACGACAGCCATAACTTCGGGGAGGCGGGTATTTAACGCCGCCAGCCCGTCTGCCGGAATACAAGCTGTTGTTAAGCCCGATCCGGTATACAGAGAGGCTTCACAGCAAAGCAACGCGGCCCCCATCGTCTCTTCAGACCCGGCAATGATCAGAGCATGACCGTAAGTTCCTTTGTGACTAAAACGTTCGCGCGACTTTAACCGCTGCCGTATATCACCCTCGATCAGGAGGCAATAGGGGCTTTCGGCCGACTGTATATGCCTTTCGTCCAAACCGATATCTACCACCTCGAACTGCTTTATGGCTTGTGCCGACTCAGGAAGCAGGAAATTGATCTTCGGCCGCTGAAAAGTGATCACCCAATCGGCTTTAATAAACGTTGCCTCTTTCAGAACCGGCCCGTCAGACGGAAATCCGGCAGGAACATCAACCGATACAATGAGCGCACTCAATGTGTGCAGATATTCAACCAATTCCTTCCATTTGCCTTCAAGTGGCTTATTCAGTCCCAGGCCAAGGAGCGCGTCAATGACGATTTCGGCAGTATCCTCCTCTAATGAAAGGACCTCGTAAAATTCAAGAAGGGGAACCTTCAGTTCAAGCAGCTTGGTATGATTGGCTTCAAAGTCATCCGTGACGCGGTCGCTGAAGCGAGCCACCTTAACCGAAAGAGAGTGATATCCGTGATCATGCAGCAGACGGGCAATAACGAGACCATCTCCTCCGTTATTGCCGGTACCACAGTAAATGCTGATCGGCCTTCTTTTTTCTGGAAACTTCTTTGTAAAAGCCTGTACAAATGCGGCACCTGCATTCTCCATGAGTTCGTAAAATGAAACCGGATTGAATGCTACCGTATAAGCATCCGCCTGGCGGGTTTGTTGAGAGGTCAGCAGGTTAAGCATACCAAGATATTTTCTTTATAAAGCTCAAGACAGGTCAACGGTTTTAAAAAGCTTGACACTGGCATCACATCATTAAGTTCTTGTTAATGCCTGCCTAACACGCTAGTCGGCAAGGCGCCTTTCAGGCAGTATAATTACCGACCGAGGCATTAACGAGGCCTGAAGAAAGTCCAACCTTTCAATGACACATTATTAATATTTACGCCCCCAACTCCATTTTTAAAAACTTACCCGTATGGCTCTTCTTACTTTTGATGAGACCTTCAGGCGTTCCCTCAAACAGGATCTGTCCACCACCGCTGCCGCCTTCAGGACCAAGATCGATCACCCAGTCGGAAACCTTGACCACATCGAGATTGTGTTCAATTACCAGAACGGTATTACCGTGATCAACCAAACGGTTTAACACACCGAGAAGCACATTAATATCCTCAAAGTGTAACCCCGTAGTCGGCTCATCCAGGATATAGAACGTTTTGCCGGTATCCTTTTTCGAGAGCTCAGTAGCCAGCTTGACACGCTGCGCTTCTCCTCCGGATAAGGTAGTCGACGACTGCCCGAGCTTGATGTACCCAAGCCCGACATCATTCAATGTTTTGATCTTCCGGTAAATGGACGGAATCGGCTCAAAAAATTCAGTAGCTTCTTCTATGCTCATATCCAGTACATCGCTGATCGATTTTCCGCGGTATCGCACCTCGAGTGTTTCGCGGTTATAGCGCCGGCCATTGCATTCTTCGCAGGGCACCTGAACATCCGGAAGAAAGTTCATTTCAATTACTTTCATGCCAGCTCCCTGACATGTTTCGCAGCGCCCGCCTTTCACGTTAAACGAAAAACGTCCAGGCTTATATCCCCTGATCTTCGCCTCCGGCAACTGCACAAAAAGATTCCGGATATCGGAAAACACACCCGTATAAGTAGATGGATTTGAACGTGGAGTACGGCCGATGGGCGCCTGGTCGATCTCGATCACTTTATCGACATGCTCTAATCCTTCAATTTTCTTGTACGGCAACGGCTGTTTCTTAGCCCTGAAAAAGTACTTGTTCAGGATGGGATAAAGCGTTTCCGTGATCAGGCTCGATTTACCACTGCCGGATACGCCGGTCACACTGATCATCTTCCCTAAGGGGATCTCCAGCGTAACTTTTTTCAGGTTGTTTCCTGTAGCTTCCCAAATAATCAGGGACTTGCCGTTTCCGGGCCTTCTTTCCTTCGGCACTTCAATCTCTTTTCGACCGTCAAGGTAGGCGGTTGTAATGGTGTCCGCTTTGCGAATTACAGACGGACTGCCTTCGGCTACCACCTCACCACCATGAACGCCGGCAGCCGGTCCCATATCGATCACATAATCGGCCTCGAGGATCATGTCCTTATCGTGCTCCACAACCAATACGGTGTTGCCAATATCCCGGAGGTTCTTCAGCGCCGAAATGAGGCGGGCATTATCCCGCTGATGCAAACCGATGCTCGGTTCGTCGAGAATATAAAGCACGTTCACCAGCTGCGACCCGATCTGCGTAGCCAGCCGGATACGTTGCGCCTCCCCTCCTGATAAGGTTTTGGCGGTGCGGTCGAGCGTTAAATAATTGAGGCCTACGTCAAGCAAAAAACCAATGCGGGCGCGGATCTCTTTCAGGATCTCGTTTGCGATGATCTTCTGGCGTTCGCCAAGCTGGTCTTCCAGGCCACTGAACCATTCAGAAAGGCCTGATATATCCATGCAGGCAAGCTCAAAGATGTTCTTTCCGGCAAGCTTAAAGTGCAGCGACTCCCTCTTCAACCGGGCACCTTCACAAACCGGACAGGTTTTTACCACGCGGAAATTCTCGAGGTCTTCGGTAGCATCATCGCCGCGCCGCTCCGTTTGTTCCTCAAGCATCTTAATGATACCGTCAAAGTTGATCTGGTAATTCTGAACATTCCACTTATTGTATTCTACCGGGACCGTAATGATCTCCTCAGACCCGTTGAGGATGATGCTGACAATCTCGTCCGAAAGCTTTTCGATCGGCGTCGACAACGTGAAACTATATTTTTTACCCAGGGCCTTCAGTATCTGAAAAACCCACGTTTCGCGATATTCACCCAATGGCGCCAGACCGCCCTGCATAATGCTTAATTTGCGGTTCGGGATGACTGAGTTCTCGTCTACCTCAAAGATGTAGCCGAGCCCGTCGCATCTGTCGCATGCCCCGTAGGGGGAGTTAAAGGAAAATGTATTAGGCTGGGGCTCATCATACGAAATCCCGGAGACTGGATCCATCAGGTACTTACTGTAGAAATACTCATTATTTGCCTGATCCGACAGCTTAATGATGCCTTTAGCGATCTTCATAGCCGACTGGATCGAGGTATGCAGCCGCTTCTTATCTTTCTCGCCCACAACCAAACGGTCGACCACCATTTCGATATCGTGGATCTTATACCGGTCGACCTGCATCTTGGGCGTTAGATCGAGGACCTCCCCGTCTACCCGGACTTTTAGAAATCCCTGTTTGCGTATCTGTTCGAAGAGCTCGCGATAATGTCCTTTCCGGCCCTTTACCACCGGTGCGAGGATATTTACGGGCTGGCCATCGAACTTCTCCAGGATACTCCGGTAGATCTGGTCCTCCGACATCCGCTCCATCTTTTCGCCGGTCACATATGAATAAGCCTCGCCGATACGAGCGTAAAGCAGGCGCATGAAGTCATAGATCTCGGTTATGGTACCTACCGTTGAACGCGGGTTCTTACTTGTTGTCTTCTGCTCGATCGCTATTACCGGGCTCAAACCTGTGATCTTATCTACATCCGGTCGCTCCAGGCCGCCTAAAAACTGCCGTGAATAAGCACTGAAGGTTTCCATATACCTCCGCTGACCTTCGGCGTAGATCGTATCAAAAGCGAGTGACGACTTGCCGCTTCCGCTCAGACCCGTTATGACGATCAGCTTGTTTCTCGGAAAGGAAACGTCGATATTTTTAAGGTTGTGAACCCTGGCTCCATAAACTTCAACTTCGCTTTGCTCACCAAGGTCAGGAATTGCACTACTCATAGATGGAATACGCTCTGAAAATAAAAATATAAAGATGCGATTATTTGTTCAGTTTATGACCGAAGAGCTATGTAATAACAAGACCCCGAAAGAACCGGGGTCTTCTGAACAGGGTATAAAATTATTTACTCAATAAAGCCGCCCTAATAAGGCAGCATATTAAACGCCAGCAGGTGCTTTTGTCCGATGGCGGGCGCATACTGCTGAATAGGTGAACTTTTGGGTATCATGACTACCTTCCGGCTCTTATATCCGTGGGTAAGCGGATTCTCGATGATCTCCTTCATGCTGACCAGCTTATAAACATAGGTGGCTGTTTCGCGGTTAAGTTTCATCTTGAAATAGTTGTCTTCATCCTGGCGGCTCATATGCCGCTTAAGGCGGGTCTCACCGATGTTATATGCCGCCGCCACCAGAGTCCAGCTTCCAAACTCGCTATACAGCGAGCGGATATATTTGCAGGCGGCCACCGTTGATTTGCGCACATTCTGCCGCTCATCTACCTTACCGTCAACACGCAGTCCAAAATGCCGTGCAGTTGCAGGCATGAACTGCCAGTAACCGGACGCCCCTTTTGGCGATGTACCGCTCTTCAATCCGCTTTCCACCAAAGGCACATATTTAAAATCTTCGGGAATGCCGTAGCTCCGCAGTATGGGCTCAATAACAGGGAACCACTCTGCAGCTTTTCTGTGAAGTTTGTGGGTTTGGAGGTTATCGTAGTTATGCGCTTCAAGGATACGCTCCATACGATAGGCAACTTTGGGGTTCTTTGCCGGGACAGCCTCATTGGCAAAGGAGTAACGGGATACTTTATCTTTCTTTGACTCGGATGTTGTCTCAGGCATCTTAGCCCGTATGACTCTGGCGCTTGAACGCTCCGCCGGGGTACTGAACAAAAACAGATTGACTACTGTGAGCAGTACCAAAAAAGCCGAGAAGATAATCAAGGGTTTTTTTATCATTCGATCCTTTTTTTGGTTTACAAAATCAAAAAAGTTTGCAAACGTATTAATTATTACGCTAACAATCAAATTATTAAGAAACAACCCCTTGCTATTGCCCTGAATAACTGCTATTTTTCCAGATTAAAGCTTCACAAAAAACTTCGCATTTGCGAACCCGGTAGCTGTTATTTTGTTAACTTTGCACCCCCGTTCAAATGCGGGAAAGATTTATGCCGATCAGGAATAACAGGAACAGTCGCGACGACAAGTCCGGAAACAGCAAGCGGCCGGTTAATCCATCAAAGAACGCTCGTTTTAACTCGGAAAAACCGAATAAAGCTAACAGTTCTAAGAAGGATTTGTTTGGTGAAGAGAGAAATTCTGAATTTAAGAAGCCTGCAAAATGGAATTCAGAACGAGGAGGTGAGAGCCGTTTCGGCAAAAAGCAGTTTGGAGATAAGAACCGCTACGACAGACCTGAGCGTGAGCGTTCATCAGGCGATAGGCCCTTCAGCGATAAATATTCGGGTGAAAAGCGGCCATATGGCAGCCGGCCCCATGGCGACAAGCCATCAGGCGAAAGAAGACCATATGGAAGCCGGCCATCCGGTGAAAAACCTTACGGAGAACGAAAGCCTTATGGTGAGAGAAAACCATTCGGCGACAGGAAGCCCGGTGGCAAACGGTTTGAATCGGAAAAACCATTCCGTGAAAGAGGAGACTATAAATCCAAACCACGCACATGGACCTCGGAAGAACGTGTGGCGCCGACTACGCGGGGCCGCAAGGAGCCGGTTAAAGACGACGGACTTATCCGTTTAAACCGTTACATAGCTAATGCAGGGATCTGCTCACGAAGAAAAGCCGATGAGCTTATCCAGGCGGGAGTAGTCTCTGTGAACGGTCAGGTAATTTCTGAACTTGGTTATAAGGTAGATCCTGCAAAAGATGAAGTCCGCTATAACGGCGAAACGCTCAAGCGTGAAAAAATGGTGTATGTGTTGTTGAATAAGCCTAAGGACTACATTACTACAACCGATGATCCTCAGGAACGGCGCACCGTCATGCAACTGGTCGAAAAAGCTTCAAAAGAGCGGATCTATCCGGTTGGGCGACTGGACCGGAATACAACCGGACTGTTGTTAATGACCAATGACGGAGATCTGGCGGACAAACTGTCGCACCCGAAAAACAACATTACCAAGATATATCAGATCGAGCTGAATAAAGGCCTGACGCAAGGCGACCTGAACAAGATCGCCTACGGTCTCGAACTGGAAGATGGTCTGATCAAACCCGACGCGGTCTCTTATGTACAAGGAGGCAGCAAACGTGAGGTCGGTATTCAGATCCACAGCGGCAAGAACCGGATCGTAAGAAGGATCTTTGAATCGCTGGGTTACGAGGTTGTGAAGCTCGACCGGGTAGTATACGCGGGCCTGACCAAGAAAGATCTTCCGCGGGGCCGCTGGAGATATCTTGAAGACAAGGAGATCATTCAGTTAAAACATTTAATGAAATAAATCAGCAAAAAGCCCCGAACAGTTCGGGGCTTTTTTGTTTAACTGTTGTTTTCATACTTTTATTGAATGAAGAAAATACTCCTCCCTATGGCAGTTTTTGCTTTAACGCTATCGGATGGCTTCGCCCAGAAATTCAGGTTACTGATCGGCACTTACACAACCGGAAAAAGCGAGGGCATCTATGTGTATGACTTTGAAACGTCTTCCGGCAGCTTCGAATACCTTAGCAAGGCCACGGGCGTAGAAAACCCATCGTATCTGGCGGTATCGGCAGATAACAAAAATCTTTACTCGGTTAATGAGACAGGGGAAGGAACCGGTGGTGTGAGCGCATTTGCGTATGATAACAAAAACGGCGAACTGACATTCCTTAACCGGGTATCTTCCGGCGGTGACCATCCATGTTATATCACTGTTGACAGCGATAAAAAGCACGTTTTTGCCGGCAACTACTCTGGCGGAAGCCTTTCTGTCCTTCCGGTAAAAAGCGACGGCGGCCTTGGCTATGCCATCCAAACCATACAGCATATCGGATCAGGCCCGAACAAAGCCCG
The DNA here is from genome assembly GCA_036405495.1 of Sphingobacteriaceae bacterium. Classification (GTDB taxonomy): domain Bacteria; phylum Bacteroidota; class Bacteroidia; order Sphingobacteriales; family Sphingobacteriaceae; genus DASWTL01. The sequence goes on from DASWXL010000188.1 coordinate 7,804, forward strand.
GCAGGAGAAGCCGCATGTGCATATGACGATGTTGTCTCCGGATGAGAAGTTTCTTTTGGTGAATGACCTGGGAACCGACAGGATCACCATTTATAAATACAACGCCTTCAATGAACAGCCATTGACCTCCCATTCTTCAATGCAGGTTAAAGCAGGCTCGGGGCCTCGTCACCTCACTTTTGATCCGGCCGGACGGCACGTGTAT
>DASWXL010000189.1:0-2120 GCA_036405495.1 Sphingobacteriaceae bacterium
CTCTTTCTCACGCGTGAGATCTGAGTATTTTTCAAAGTCAATCCCCATAGGAAATGCTTCGGCGACAACGGGGCGGTCGTCTACTGTCAGGATATTTGAAGAGGAGTTCAGAGGCAGGATCCGGGTGGCCGCGCTAAGAAAGTGCTGTACATCGTCATAAGTATGAAAACCCACCAGGTCAGCGCCTGTTATTCCTTCGAGCAACTCTGCCCTCCACGGGATCAGCCGGAACATTTCATAAGAAGGGAAGGGTATATGAAGAAAAAAGCCGATAGTAAGATCTGGCCTCTCCGCCCGTATCAGGCCGGGAAGCAACAGCAACTGGTAATCGTGGATCCAAATGGTGTCGCCCGGTTCAGCGGCGCTGAGGACCACGTCCCGGAATTTTTTATTAACGGATTGATAATAATCCCAGTTAGACTGCTGGTAGTTAGCATAAGTGGATGCGTAATAGTGAAACACCGGCCATAATATCTCATTGGAAAAGCCTTCGTAGTACTCAGTAATTTCTTTTTGAGTTAAGAAAACCGGCTGAAGCTTCATCGTTTTAAGGTTTTCGGTTACATCCGTCTGACGCGCTTCGTCCGAAACCTCAAGCCCCGGCCAGCCGATCCAGATATTCTCTCCGTTCTGGTAGATTGAGCCCAGGCCGGTCGCCAATCCCCCCTCGCTTGGAAAAAAAGTATATGAACCATTTTCTTCTGAAATTTTAACTGGTAGCCTGTTTGAAACGATAATTGTCTTTCCCATAATTGTCTGAATAGTATCTGCTTGTATGAAATTTTGATGTGAACGAATGGAGGTTGGAATAAACCTGGAATGTTCGCTTCGCAACGGACATCGTATTATAACAAAAAATACCGGGAAAAGTTCGTTTCTGTCTTAAATAAGTGGTTGATGTTACATTTGCTCTTCGTGTTCTCTCTTTTCTTGCTATTTTTAACCATGGACCAAAAAAGACAAACCGTTGATCTCCGAAGTGATACGGTAACACGCCCGACTCCGGGTATGCTTGATGCGATGATGAGCGCAAAAGTTGGCGATGACGTTTTCGGTGATGATGAAACTGTGAAGGCTCTTGAGAAGAAAACAGCTGACATATTTGGCATGGAAGCCGGATTGTTTTGCCCCTCAGGTACCATGACAAACCAAATAGCGATCAAGTGCTTTACTAATCCTATGGATGAGGTTATCTGTGACGAAACCGCGCATGTTTACCGGTACGAAGGCGGCGGAATTGCGTTTAATTCATCGGCATCCGTGCGGCTGTTGTACGGCGACCGCGGGCGCCTGAGCCCAGATCTCATAGAGTCGCATATTAATCCGGATAATATCCATTATCCCAAAAGCAGCCTGGTGGTTCTTGAAAACACGGTGAACAGAGGTGGGGGAAGTTATTATACAACTGAAAAGATTGCACCGATTTATCATCTGTGCAGAATGAAAGGACTTTACTTACATCTTGATGGTGCGCGGATCTTTAACGCGCTTATTGAAACTAATGATGATCCGAAGGATTACGGGGATATGTTCGATGGTGTATCGGTTTGCCTCTCAAAGGGACTCGGGGCCCCGGTAGGATCGGTACTGCTTGCCAGTAAGGAAATTATTGCAAAGGCAACCAGGATACGCAAGGTATTGGGTGGGGGATGGCGGCAGGCAGGTTTCCTGGCGGCGGCCGGTATTTACGCACTTGATAATAACATTCAGCGCCTGAAAGAAGACCACGAACGTGCCAGGATCTTAGGCGATGCGGTGAAAAGCCTTCCGTATGTTAAAAATGTTATGCCGGTTGACACGAATATTGTCATATTTGAACTTGATTCACATCACAAGTCCGATGATTTTGTTGAGAAACTAAGCCATGCCGGCATTAAATGTAATACGTTTGGAAAACAGATGGTCCGCTTTGTAACACACCTTGACTTCGATGATTCAATGCTTGAATATACAGTTGAGGCTTTGAAAAAGATCCATTAATATGACTATTTGCCAATACTCTCACCTGTTAAAAGCCTTACATTTGTAAATGAAGAAAATCCTCGTTGCTAACCGCGGTGAAATTGCTCTACGTATTATGCGCTCGGCACGCGAGATGGGGATTAAAACTGTTGCGGTGT
>DASWXL010000190.1:0-5148 GCA_036405495.1 Sphingobacteriaceae bacterium
GTCAGCAAGACAGCCAACACCGATATCTGGCAATACCATACTGAAGCCTTCGATACCCTCTTACTGATGATGAACGGGATCGGCCTGGTCGAAACAATACAAGGTTTAAGAAACTTCCTGCGGTATGCTAAAACGCTGATCAGCGACAGCGGGCAGGTATTGCTGGATTCTTCTGATATAGCTTACCTCTATGACGAGAGCCACCCGTATCCAAAAGATAAGTACTACGGCGAGATCCGATATCAATACGAATACAAAGGCCGCAGGGGCACCTGGTTCGGGTGGCTTTATGCCGATCAGGAAACTCTATTCAATATTGCAGCTCAGGAAGGCTGGTTGATGCAGGTGATCTACGAGAACGACGATGATCAGTACCTTGCCCGTCTGATTATGACTGATAAACGCCTATAGAATATTCCGCCTCAAAAACATGTCCTTTTTCAAGTTTTCGAATTCCTTCTTTCCGGCTGACATCTGTAAGGTTACCTGCTGAATCGGCACATCCCATCCAGGGTTCTATGCAGATAAAATCAGCACCTGGTTTAGACCATATGCCCAGGTAGTCGAAATGAGGAAAGGTTACTTCCACATGCTGGCTCCTGGTTCTGCTGCGTAACCAGACCTTTCTGGAGCGGATATTTTTTAAAACGAGCGCATCTCTGGCAAACAACGACCGCGTTAAAGGCAAAAGGCGCCCTTCCGTGTCAACCGTTTCTTTTTCGCCGTTAAAAAAACCTTCCGGTGATATCAAATGGGTATCCAGCGGCTCGTCATGCTCAAACTCTAAATAATACTCTTCGAATTTTTCCGCCGGATGAAACGGAACATTAAAAGCCGGATGAGCGCCCACGGAAAAATAAATATCCCTGATATCTTCGTTTATTACTTTGAATGTAACATGGAGCCGGTGATCATCTAAATAATACAACAGCTGAAATTGAAACCGGAATGGATATGCCTTCAGCGTCTCTTCACTGTATCCAAGCGAAAATTCTGCATGCCGGTCAGAGCCCTCAAGCAGTACGAATTCCGAATTTCGGGCAAAGCCATGACGGCTCATCGGATACGGCATACCGTCAACACGGATCTGGTTATCGATGCAACCGCCAATGACAGGAAAGAGGTTTGGGGCATGCCACGGCCAAACAGAAGGATCTGCCTGCCAGACATGTTCAAGCTTACTGATCTTGTTGTAGACCGATGTGATCTCCGCCCCCTTATTCCGGATCGAAACCCTCAGATAGTCGTTCTCTAAAGTTACCATATTGCTAAAACTGCTTTTTAAGATCATGTGTTTTATAACTGCCGCTAACGGACGAACAATTTTAAACAATCGGCGTTAAAACAGAACATCTAAATTAAATATGCCATGAGCACGTCAAATACCACCCACGACCATAATACCATCCAGAAATGGGCAGAAGAGCGCGGCGGCGTTCCGGCAAAGATCAAAGGCACAGGAAAAGAAGAAGATGAAGGCGTTCTGCGCATTCATTTTCCGGAAAACAGTGACAACGACGAACGATTTGAGGAGATCGGATGGGTTGATTTCTTTGAGAACTTCGATGCCCATAAACTTGATTTTTTATATCAGGATAAAAAAGCGGATGGCGAAACGAGCACCTTTCATAAATTTGTAAAGCGCTCATAGTCACAGTCTCTTTTCCACAACAGCTATTTTCTCCACAAAATAGCATGATGCAGTATATTTTGCTACTTTTGTAACCCGTACAAAACGATGTTTTTTGTCGCTTTCCGGCAAAAATATCTTAGCAAACCTATCATGACCAAATACATCTTTGTTACGGGCGGCGTTACTTCGTCGTTAGGAAAAGGCATCATTTCCGCATCATTAGCAAAACTTCTTCAGGCTCGCGGCTATTCTGTCACCATTCAGAAATTCGACCCCTACATCAATATTGATCCGGGAACACTGAATCCCTATGAGCATGGCGAATGTTATGTTACGGAAGATGGTGCAGAAACAGATCTTGACCTTGGTCATTACGAGCGTTTCCTAAACGTTCCGACATCCCAGGCAAACAACATCACAACCGGCCGGATCTATCAGAACGTCATCAATCAGGAACGTGAAGGTGCCTATCTTGGAAAAACCGTTCAGGTCATCCCGCACATTACTGATGAGATCAAAAGAAACATCAGAATACTTGGAGACAGCGGACAATATGATATTGTCATCACTGAACTTGGGGGAACTGTCGGCGATATCGAGTCGCTGCCGTTCATTGAGGCTGTCCGTCAGTTTCGCTGGGAAGTTGGTTCATCCAATTCATTGGTCATACACTTAACGCTGATTCCGTTCCTTGCGGCCGCAGGCGAATTGAAGACCAAACCGACACAACACTCGGTAAAAACCTTACTTGAGTACGGTATCCAGCCTGATATTCTTGTTTGCCGTACCGAGCATCACATCACCCATGAGATCCGGAGAAAGATCGCACAGTTCTGTAATGTAAATATCAATGCGGTTGTTGAATCAATCGATGCCTCTACCATTTACGATGTGCCTTTACTGATGCTCAAAGAGCAACTCGATAAAACCGTTCTGACCAAATTGAAGCTGTCGCACAAACATGACCCGGAACTTGAAAGCTGGAAGGAATTTTTGGGCCATCTGAAAAATCCAACAGCCGAAGTAAGCATCGGTTTAGTGGGTAAGTACGTGGAATTGCCGGATGCCTACAAATCCATCACCGAAGCTTTCATCCATGCCGGGGCAGAGAATGAATGCAAGGTAAGAGTGCGTTGCATCCATTCCGAAGACATCCATGAAGATAACGTTGCAGAAAAATTAAAGGGCCTGAACGGCGTACTGGTGGCTCCGGGCTTTGGAAGCAGAGGTATCGAGGGCAAGATCACGGCGATAAAATATGTCCGTGAAAATAACATTCCGTTCTTCGGTATTTGCCTGGGCATGCAGTGTGCCGTTATAGAATTCGGCCGGAATGTGCTTCAGATGAAAGATGCTCACAGCACCGAGATGGAAGAAAACACGCCGTTCCCGGTGATTTCCATGATGGAGGAGCAGAAAAAGATCACCTTGAAAGGGGGCACCATGCGTTTAGGTGCTGCCCCATGCGATCTGAAGAAGGGCTCTAAAGCGGCTGCTATTTACGGCAGGAACAAGATCAGTGAGCGCCACCGTCACCGCTACGAATTCAACAATCAGTACCTTGATCAATATGAAAAGGCCGGAATGATCGCTTCGGGAATCAATCCGGACAACAAACTGGTAGAAATTGTCGAACTAAAGAACCATCCGTTTTTTGTTGGGGGGCAGTTCCATCCGGAATTAAAGTCGACAGTTGATAATCCTCACCCACTTTTTGTTAACTTTGTCGCCGCTTCCTTAAACCACTCCAGAAAGAAGTAAGATTAGATCGGAAGCTATATAAAGAATGGATAGAAATACGTTTACAGGGCTTTTTTTGATCCTGGTGATTTTAGTTGGCTCGACTTTCCTGATGAAACCATCGGAAGAAGAGCTAAAAAGAGACAGACAGGTTCAGGATTCAATTGCCCGGGCAAAACAAGGCCAGCCTGCCAGATCTGAAAACTTTAATGCAAATAAAAAGACTGACAGTGCTGCGGCTGCAACCACTGTTGACTCCGCATTACTGAAGGGACCTTTCGGCAGCGCCAGAGCTGGCGTCAATCAGCCTGTAGTGCTGGAAAACGACCTGATGAAGGTCTACATCAGTCCGAAAGGAGGCCGCATTGCAACCGTAGAACTGAAGAACTTCAAAACATATGACGGGAAGCCGTTGATCCTGTTCAATGCAGAAGAAAGCAAGTTTAACCTTGCCTTCACCGCTGCGGGCACGAACATCAACACGTCAGACCTTTACTTCACCCCATCAACATCTGTGCTAAAAGTAACCCGGAATGATTCAAGCTCGGTTACCATGCGGTTGAATTATTCGGAAGGGAAATATGTAGACTATGTTTACTCGCTGAAAGGCGACAGCTACAGGGTTGGCTTTAACATCGTAACCACAGGTCTGGAAAGTGTACTGCCGGCTAACCAGCAGGTATCGCTGAACTGGGAGGCTGTTTTGCACAAAAAGGAGAAAGATCTTTCGAGCGAACAGCGCAATTCAACGGCATACTACAAACTTATCGAAGGTGATGTCGAAAACCTGGAGCTGAGCGAGGACGATAAGAAAGAGCTTACAGAAGGCAAGGTGCAATGGATATCATTTAAACAGCACTTCTTTTCAACTGCCCTGATCGCCAAAAATGGCTTTGAAAAAGGAACGCTTGCTGTTGCTACGTCCGGCGATCCGGATGTGGTTAAATCGTTTGCCGCCACTCTTCAACTGCCGGCACCTCAGAACCTGGCAAACTATCCGATGGAGTTTTATTTTGGCCCGAACCAGTTTAAAACACTCCAGGATCAGGGATATGACCTGGAAAGACAGGTAGACCTCGGTTACTGGCCATTGAAATACATTAACCGGTATGCAGTACTTCCGCTGTTCAACTTCCTGGAGCAGTTCAACTGGAGTTATGGTCTCATCATTCTGGTATTGACCATCGTGTTGAAGGTCGTCTTATTCCCGCTTACCTACAAATCTTATCTCTCCATGGCGAAAATGCGCGTGCTGAAGCCGGAAATGGAAGAGATAAAAGCAAAGGTAGGCGAAGATAACCCAACCTTATTACAGCAGGAATATCTTAAGCTGTATAAAAAAGCAGGTGTGAACCCGCTGGGAGGTTGTTTGCCTATGCTGTTACAGTTGCCTATCATCATGGCGTTCTTCTTCTTCTTCCCCAACTTATTTGAGTTACGTCAGGAGAGCTTCCTCTGGATGAAGGACCTTTCAACCTATGATGCGGTAATTACCTTCCCGCGTATTCCGCTGATCGGCATGGATCACATCAGTTTGATGTGTATCCTGATGACCATATCTACGCTGATCTATACTTATTTCAACAATCAGATCTCGGGAGTAACCGGACAAATGAAATACATCGGTTACATTACACCGATCATCTTCTTCGGAGTACTGAACAGCTATCCTTCAGGGCTGAACTATTATTATTTCCTGGCTAACATGCTTACGTTCGTTCAGCAGTTCGCCATCCGTCAGTTTGTTGACGACAACAAGATCCACGCAAAGATCC
>DASWXL010000191.1:0-6383 GCA_036405495.1 Sphingobacteriaceae bacterium
AACTGAAAGAAAAGGGCGAACAGGTGATCGATCTCGAACACCTGGCACAGCATCAGGGGTCGTCATACGGAACCCTGGGATACCTCATCCAGCCCACACAGGAACAGTTTGAAAACGACCTTGCCCATGAGCTTAGCCTGCTGGACCCTGCCAGTCGGGTGTGGATCGAGGATGAAAGTCTCACTATCGGCAAGCGGATGATACCTAAAGCCCTGTGGCTGCAAATGCGTCAGGCTCCCCTTTTCCGGCTGGATGTTCCCATTAATCAGAGGATCGAAGTACTTGCAAGAGAATACGGTGTTCTGAATAAAGAGTTTCTGATCGAATGTACCGAAAGGATCGGCAGAAGACTCGGACCGGAGCAAACGCGCGACAGTATAACAGCGATCAGAGAAGGCCGGATATCGGACTTTGTCAGAAAGGTACTTGTTTACTATGACAAAACATACACGACCGGCCAGAGCCGACGTGAAAGCATTATTTACACTATTGAATGCACGGCCGCCGATACAGAGAAGAACACGGCCGCCGTGCTGCAAACTACAAAAGACCTTGAATACACAAATGGATAAAGATAACATCAGACTTACGCAATACTCGCATGGCGCTGGATGCGGCTGCAAGATCAGCCCCGCCATACTTGACAAAATATTACACACCTCACAACCGCTGGCGCCTCAGGCACAGCTCCTGGTAGGTAATGATACCCGCGATGATGCGGCCGTTTATGACCTTGGCAACGGCACGGCCCTCATCTCCACTACCGATTTTTTTATGCCTATCGTGGATGATCCTTTTGATTTCGGAAGAATAGCTTCGGCAAATGCCATCAGCGACGTTTATGCCATGGGCGGTAAACCAGCCCTTGCCATAGCCATTCTGGGCTGGCCGATCGATAAGCTGGCACCTGAAGTCGCGCAAAAGGTGCTCGAAGGTGCGCGTTCTGTCTGCGCAGAGGCTGGGATCGCACTAGCCGGCGGCCATAGTATCGACTGCCCTGAACCCGTTTTCGGATTAGCGGTAAACGGAATAATTCAAACAGAGCACCTGAAAAAAAATTCTACTGCAACGGCCGGATGCCGCCTGTATCTGACCAAGGCACTCGGCGTTGGAATTCTAACCACAGCACAGAAAAAAGGGTTGCTGAAGGATGAACACGCTCATATAGCGCCCCAGAGCATGTCGGCCCTGAATAAGATCGGCGAAGTTCTGGGCAAACTGGACTACGTTAAAGCCATGACTGACGTAACCGGATTTGGGTTATTAGGTCACTTGTCAGAAATGTGTGCAGGAAGCGGCCTCCAGGCGGTGATCGATTTTGACAAGGTGCCCAGGATCAACGTACTTGAAGAATACCTCAGCCAGGGATCGGTACCCGGCGGCACTCATCGTAACTGGGCAAGTTATGGCAAAAAGGTATCCTCCCAAGGCAGTCAGAACCTGGACGCCAAAACAACTGTTCTGGCTGATCCCCAAACCAGCGGAGGCCTGCTTATTGCTGTGACTCCGGAGCATGCAAAAGCGTTCGAAACCGTCCTCCGGGAAAATAATATCCCGGAAACGAATATTATATCGTTCGGCTTTCTGGAACCAGCCACGTCTGAAACCCTGATCCGCATAATTTAAGGCTACCAAGATAGTACAACAGTAGGGAATTCGATCTGGAAAAGATCCGGTTGATGCTCCTATGACTCCGCCCTGATTCCGCAGTGAATCCACGACGAGTCCACCTTTTTATATTAAAAGGCGGACTCATTGTGCTGTGATAGTTTAATTCGCCCCGATCCTCTGTAATCTCTTTTCAGCGTTGTCCGAGTCATGCTAAAACCCCGACTGCGCCTATTTCGTGAACATAAACAATTTTACCGTTTTTGATATTTATTCAACTTTAAGTATTTTGTGAAAACGGCGAAAGGAACAACACATGGCACGAATTGATAACCAGGGAAAAATCCGCGGCAGTGTCGGAAACTACAGTTACCGGGTTGTAGGAGATAAAAACTTACTCCAAAGCAAGCCGGGTAAAGTTAAACAAACAGCAAACACTAAAGAAAGCGCCTCTGAGTTCGGTCTGGCGAGTACATCAGCAAAAGTGATCAGAAGCTGCCTGTATGCGCTGATCCAGGGCCGCCATGACGGAGGCATGATCAACAGACTTCAGCAAACAGTTTATCATGCAATTAAAACAGGTACAGGGACACGCGGTAACCGCACGTTGTACGATGGCGATTTATCTAAGCTCCTGGGCTTCGAGTTTAACAACCGGTCGCCGCTGAGTGAAGTCCTTAAAATCAAACCATCGGCGGTTATGGATGGATCCGGCCGAATACTAGTGACTATTCCATCATTTAAAACCCGGCGCGACATGAAAATGCCTTCCCGGGCCAACGGGTGCTATCTGCGCGTGGTGGTTACAGCGCTAAATTTCAGCAGCGCCTATTTTCAATATACCGGACATCAGCAATTGAACATTCAGGCAAGTTCCGTACATGAAGAACAGACGCTGACCTTTGACCAGGAAATACCGCAGGGATGTGTGGTGCTGATCAGCATGTCGCTTCATTTTTATACACCTCAAACGCTGGTTGGAGAGATCGTTTTAAACAGCGACGAACTGAATCCCGTATCGCTGATCGGTATATTCAAAACCGATGCGGAGAATGGCTCGCACGACGATGTGACATACATGCCGGAAGTCGAGCGCTATCCGATGACCGCTTATTTCGGAAACGACATATTGAGAGATCAGCAGCGCGCCCGAGATCTACATCCGCCTGAAGCCGCAGAAACCGTTAACGAAGGAATTGTATTCCCCGGATCGGGAAAATCCCTCCTTTAACAAGAAGGCCGGGGAATCTGTTCGGCCATTCCTGTAAAACAGCTATCCGCCAACCGGGCACCTGTAGTTTGTGCCACAGCTGCCCGACGCTTCCCCACGCATCATACGCCCCGTCCGGAATCTCAATTCCACTGTAAAAAAACCCCGATTTTCCGTACCTTCGCGAAACCATTTTTTCCCTCATTTTCAATGAACTTAAACGTAGACTACAAAGAGGATTTCCAATCCAGACACATTGCTCCAGACCAGTCTGAAACGGCAGAAATGCTGAAAACTATCGGAGTAAATTCTGTTGATCAGTTAATTGAGCAGACCGTTCCGGCGCAGATCCGCTTGAAACAGGCGTTAAACCTCCCGGCGGCTAAAAGTGAATATGATTACCTAAACAACCTGAAGCAGGTAGCATCAAAAAATAAAGTATTCAAATCGTATATCGGACAGGGCTATTACGATGTGATCGTTCCGGGAGTAATTCAAAGGAACATCCTTGAAAATCCGGGATGGTATACACAGTATACGCCATACCAGGCCGAGATCGCACAGGGACGATTGCAGGCGCTATTGAACTTCCAGACCATGGTAATAGACCTCACGGGAATGGAAATTGCCAACGCATCATTACTGGACGAGGGTACTGCAGCTGCAGAAGCGATGTTCATGCAATATTCACTCCGCAAAAATAATGATGCTAAGGTATTCTTCGTTTCTGAAGAGGTATTCCCTCAAACCATCGATATTCTAATGACCCGGTCAGCGCCTTACGGAATTGAGATCCTGATCGGTGATCACCGGACCGTTGAACTGAATGACAACATGTTTGGCGCCATAGTTCAATACCCTGCCGGAAACGGAAGCGTTTACAACTACCAGGATTTCGCTAAAAAAACTCGCGATAAAGGAATAAAGCTGACGGTTGTTGCCGACATCATGAGCCTGACCCTTTTAACTCCTCCGGGAGAATGGGGAGCCGATATCGTGGTAGGTTCAACTCAACGCTTTGGGATCCCAATGGGCTTCGGCGGCCCTCACGCCGCATATTTTGCCACCAAGGAAGAATATAAGCGTTCGATGCCTGGCCGGATCATCGGGGTTTCTATCGACTCGAATGATAATTACGCTTTACGGATGGCTCTGCAAACACGCGAGCAGCATATCCGGAGAGATAAGGCAACGTCAAATATCTGCACGGCTCAGGCGCTTCTGGCTATCATGGCCGGCATGTACGCCGCTTATCACGGGCCACAAGGCTTAAAACTGATCGCAGAACGTATTCACGGTCTTTCTGTATTGCTTTCAAATTCGCTTAAGGACCTGGGATATCAGTTAAAGAACGAAACTTTCTTTGATACTATAGCCATCGAGGCGGGCGATCTGGCCGGCGCGATCCATGCCGAAGCGATCAACAACGAGATGAACCTGAACTACAAAGGATCGTTGATCACGATTTCGCTGGATGAAACAACTTCGGTTGAGGACGTTCATACTCTGGTGAAGATTTTTGGCAAGGTTAAAGGAAAAAGCTCTCAGGAAATCGTTTTAGACAAAACCTCTCTGACAACGACCATTCCAGCCGAACTTCAGCGCACTTCCGGTTACTTAACGCATCCGGTGTTCAATACGCACCATTCCGAACATGAAATGCTGCGCTATATTAAATCGCTCGAAACGAAAGACCTGTCGCTTACTCATTCAATGATCGCGTTGGGTTCATGTACAATGAAACTGAATGCTACTACCGAGATGGTGCCGGTCACCTGGGAAGCTTTCAGCAGAATGCACCCGTTCGCACCAACCGACCAGGTAGGCGGTTATATGCAGATCTTTGACGAGCTGAACCGCTGGCTAAGCGAGATCACCGGATTTGCAGCGATGAGCTTACAACCAAATGCCGGTGCGCAGGGCGAATATGCCGGATTAATGGTGATCCGGGCGTACCACGCTGACCGCGGCGACAGCCACCGTAATGTAGCCCTGATCCCTTCGTCGGCTCACGGAACCAATCCTGCGTCTGCAGCTATGGCCGGCATGAAGATCGTGGTAGTAAAATGTGATGCAAACGGAAATATCGACGTTGCCGATCTTAAGGCCAAAGCGGAAGAACACAAAGACAATCTCTCCTGCCTGATGGTTACATACCCGTCAACGCACGGGGTATTTGAAGAAAGCATCATTGAGATCTGTGAGATCATTCATCAGAATGGCGGACAGGTATACATGGATGGCGCTAATATGAATGCTCAGGTTGGTTTGACCAGTCCGGCTAGCATCGGCGCAGACGTATGTCACCTGAACCTGCATAAGACATTCTGTATCCCACACGGCGGCGGTGGCCCCGGTATGGGTCCTATTGGTGTTGCCAAACACCTGGTGCCATACCTGCCCGGACATGCAGTGGTTAATATCAACAACGAAAAGTCGATCCCTGCAGTCTCTGCGGCGCCATGGGGTTCAGCTTCTATCCTGATCATTTCACATGCCTACATTGCCATGATGGGTGCAGAAGGACTAACAAACGCGACCAAATATGCCATCCTGAATGCCAATTACATCAAAGCGCGTCTGGAAAAACACTATCCGGTGCTTTACGCAGGATCAAGCGGACGCTGTGCTCACGAGATGATCCTTGACTGCCGCGCATTCAAAAACTTTGGAATTGAAGTGACCGACCTGGCAAAGCGTTTGATGGACTATGGGTTCCACGCTCCGACTGTTTCTTTCCCTGTTCCCGGAACGGTAATGATCGAGCCTACGGAGTCAGAACCGAAAGCAGAACTTGACCGTTTCTGCGATGCCATGATCGCCATTCGTTCTGAAATCGAGGATGTGGAGAAAGGCCTTATTGACAAAGCAAATAATCCGTTAAAGAACGCCCCTCATACGTCAGCGGTAGTCACCGGTGATGAATGGGATCGCCCGTATAGCCGCCAAAAGGCAGCGTTCCCGCTTCCGTACGTGGCTGCTTATAAGTTCTGGCCTTCAGTTGGTCGGGTTAACGATACACATGGAGACCGCACACTGATCTGTGCATGCCCTCCGATGGAAAGCTATGCTGAGGAAGCAGTTTTCTAACATAGCTCCATTTTACAGTTAAAAGCCTCCGGAATTACGGAGGCTTTTTCTTTGAAACTATCTTTGCTTAAATGTATTTTTATTGTCACAAAGGTGTAATAACGAGAAAGTTGTTACAACATATATTTCGAAATTTTAGTTTTGTGTTAACGAACAATCAACGAAAATGAAAAAAATCCTTACTTCAGCGCTATTGGCCAGCACCGTCCTGTTTCTGGCTTTTACAAAACCAAAAACGGTATCCTATACTGTAGACACTGAAAAATCCTCTGTCGAATGGATCGGCAAGAAAGTAACAGGTCAGCACAATGGCACGATAAAGCTTGCATCCGGAAATTTAGTAGTATCGGGCAACGCGATTAAAGACGGTTCCATTGTGATCGATATGAACTCCATCGTGATCTTAGATCTTCAGGGCAATTCAAACAAGAACCTGTCAAACCACCTGAGATCTGATGATTTCTTTTCAGTTGAA
>DASWXL010000192.1:0-6031 GCA_036405495.1 Sphingobacteriaceae bacterium
CAATCAGTTCGTTGATTAAATCTACGATATTTAAGCAGTTTTGCGGTGGCGAAACTATTGCGGAATGTGAGAAGACCATAAAGCAACTTTACAATGGAGGAGTTGACACTATACTCGACTATTCGGTTGAGGGTGAGGAGACGGAGGAGGCTTTTGATGCTACCTGCGAAGAGATCATCCGCATAATTAAACGTGCCGATGGCGATCCAAGAATCCCGCTTACGGTATTTAAGCCAACCGGCGTGGGCCGCTTCGGCTTGTATGAGAAGCTTGATGCGAAAATTCCGTTGAGCAATGCTGAAGAGATCGAGTTCAGAAAGGTGAGGGCCCGGTTCGATAAGATCTGCAAAACGGCCTCCAACCATGGGGTGCCGATCATGATCGATGCTGAAGAAACATGGATCCAGGATACCATTGATGATCTGGCCATCGAGATGATGCGAAAATACAACCGGGCAAAGCTGATCGTATACAATACATATCAATTGTACAGACACGATAAGCTGGCGTCGCTTAAGGCGGATATCGCACTCGCCGAAACAGACAAGTTCTATATGGGAGCCAAGCTTGTTCGCGGAGCATATATGGAGAAAGAACGCAAGAGAGCTGAGGAGAGGGGGTATCCGTCACCGATACAACCGGATAAGGAGTCGACTGACCGCGACTATGATGAAGCTGTTCGGTATTGCCTGGACCACCTTGAAAATGTGGGTGTTGTAATGGGAACACATAACGAAGAAAGCTGCAGGTTACTGGTTGAGCTGCTCGGGGATAGAGATATCCTGAAGAACCATCCGCACGTGTACTTTTCGCAGCTGCTGGGAATGAGCGATAATCTGAGCTTCAACCTCGGCGATGCCGGATATAATGTCGTTAAATATGTTCCTTACGGACCTGTTAAATCGGTGATGCCATATCTGTTTCGCAGGGCGCAGGAAAATACTGCGGTAGCCGGTCAGACCGGAAGAGAATTGTCGCTGATCATCAAAGAGAAAAAACGCCGTCGCTTACGTTAAGACGGCGTATTTAGCTTTTTTAGCAGTTCTTCGGAAATATCGTCCGCATAAACGCCGTAGGCATTGATGAAGACGCCTTTAACATTGTGCCCGGGTGCACTGATGGCATACAATACCGACATGTCTTCCGGATCTGAAATGCCTTCAAACCGATAAACGCGATCGATCTGAAAATCGCGGGGACTAAGGGTAATATCGCCCTGACTGGCATGAAGGGCATTGTTATGGACATTGAAGTCGTGCGTATACCCCTGTTTTTTTAAGGCTTCAAGGGCATCGACCATGGTGTTGTATTCGGTTGGGTAACTCATATCCAATTAACATCATGTCTATCCTTTTGTTTATGAGTTCAAATGCTCTTCCGGTTAAAATTTTTCTTTGCCGCTCAGCAGATCAAAGAACAAAAGAAAGTCGCTAGCCAGGCTGTAGGCAGGGTATTCGAACGTGGCCGGTTTATTCTTTTCAAAGAAAAAATGGCCAGCCCAAGCGAAGCCGTAGCCCGCTACCGGTATCAGCAGAAACAGGAGAATGCTATGGAACAACAGAGATGCCGGGAACAGCAGAATAGCTAACCCTGTTCCTATGAAATGAAGGATCCTGCTGGTTCTGTTCTTATGTTCTGAGAGATAAAACGGATAAAATTCTTCCAGTGATCTGTATCGTTTGGGTTCCATATCAGTGCTAAATTAACAGCCCGGAGTTGCTGATAAAAATCTCTAAAGTTTCAGGTGCCGAAAGCAAATGGGTTCGGAACCCCAGGCGCTGCGCTGTCTCGATGTGCTGAGGACTGTCATCAATAAAAAGTGTTTCCTGAGGGTCGAGGGCATTCTCCTGCAACACCTGTTCGAATATATCGGCATTCGGTTTGCGTTTGCCCATCAAATGCGAGTAGTAATCTTTTTCAAAGAAAACCGAGTTCGATTCCAAATGATATTCGCGTTTCAGATAATCCATGATCCAGTTGTAGTGGATCTCATTGTTATTGCTAAGGAGGAATGTCCGGTAATTCTTTTTTAGCTTCAGCAGGATTTCATGATTTACCGGCGGGACACCGATGAGCAACGTATTCCAGGCCCGGTCGATCTCTGTGTCTGAGAGAGCAGGAATACCGGTGATCTTCCGTATGCCGTCACGAAAGTCTGCCGCCGTGATGTTTCCCTTTTCGAATTCATCAAATAGCGGATCGTGACCTGTATGGGCAAAAAAGCGTTCAACATTTTCAATGCCCAATTCGGTAAAGGTATGTTGGGTGCGTTTGAAGTCGATCAGAAAAATTACGTTGCCGTAATCAAAAATGATGTTTTTGATAGCTGAGTACATTGCGGGCAAAGGTAGGAAATTTGCTTGGGGCTCTAATGCGAAAAGAGCCAGAGAATCCGGATGCTGGAGAAAATGATGATCACGCCTACGCTGATCAGCATGGTCTTCAGGGGAAGCCTGCCGGCAAGGCGTGCAGCTAAGGGTGCGGCGAGCAGTCCGCCCACAATGAGGCCTGCGATCACCTGGATATGCGTAACGCCGAGCATAATGAAAAAGGTGAGGGCACTGCTCAGGGTTACGAAGAATTCAGTGAGGCTGACGGTCCCGATAACGAATCTCGGGCTTCTTCCTTTGGAGATCAGCGTGCTGGTTACCAGTGGACCCCAGCCGCCGCCGCCGAATGAGTCCAGGAAGCCGCCGGCTCCGGCAAGCCAGCCGGCGCGTTTTATTTTTTTCTGGACCTGGGCTTTTTTGAAGGCCTGACTGATGATCCGGATACCAAGTATCATCGTGTAAACCGACAATACCGGCCTGACCCAGGTTGCGTTCTTATCCCCGAGGTAACTTAACAGCAGCGCTCCGATGACAGCGCCGAGAATTCCAGGTATCAAAAGCGTTCTGAACAGCTTCTTGTTCACGTTGCCAAACCGGTAATGGCTGAAACCGGAGGCTCCGCTTGAAAACATTTCTGCAGTATGAATGCTTCCGCTTATTGCTGCGGGGTTCAAGCCTGTAGATAACAGCACAGTGGTTGAGATCGCACCATATCCCATTCCGAGGGCGCCGTCAACCAGCTGGGCAACGAAACCTGCGGCAAGCATCCACATGAATTTTTCGTCAATATAACCCGAAAGGCCGCTTACCTCATTCCAGACGTCGGGAAAGGATATGTAAGAGAACACGGCATGCCCTAATAACATAAAGGCCAGTGCAAACAGGCTCCAGTTGGCAACTTTTAACCAGCGTTTGGCCTGCTGCTTGTTTACTTCTTCCGCTTCAGCGGCCCTCGAATGACCGGGATGCATGACACCATTAAGATGGATGTTGCTGAGTTCCGGATGGCCGATGATCTTAATGAACTTTCCTTTCGCTAAAGCGTCATTTCTCACCTGACCGATCAGTTGGAGGTCGTCCGAATCAATGATAACGAGGTTGGCTCCATTTAAGCACCTTGCATCGTATGCCTGATCAAGAAGCGTGATCTTGTCGCCAGTGTTATATTTGTTTACATCGGCGGTGCCGCAGATCCTGAAAGTAGCTTCCGGTAGGTTGTGGATGAGGTTATTTATCTCAAAAGAGGAGCTTCTGCCGCTGATGACCAAAATCTCAAGCCTGTCCGGTTTAAGAAATACCGGAAGATGTTGAGGTTTTGGTTTGATGTCAGTCAACATGGGCAGCAAAGATATATATAATCTACCATTTAAGTAGAGATTGGTTTTGCTTCAGTAATTTTTGTTGCGTCTTTTTTAAAATTCGTGAAATATTGTACATTTGCACACCTGAAACAACAACGGCGCCCATAGCTCAGTTGGTTAGAGTAGAAGACTCATAATCTTTTGGTCCCTGGTTCGAGCCCAGGTGGGCGCACGAATAGTCCTATTAATAAGTACAAAAGCCTTGTAAATCCTTGATTTTCAGGGCTTTTTATTTTATTCCACCCCGAGGAAAATCAAAGAAAACCGCAGTTCTGGTTGCCAATCCGACTACCAGTTTTTTGTTTGTATCATTTTGATAGAAAAAACAAGTGGGTTAATCAAAACGACCCTTTTTGCCTTCGTTTTTGGCCACTTTTTTTACCATTTGACGGCTCAAAAAGCTGGGGTATTGAATATCAATATCAAAAAAGGAGGAAATAATGAAAACAGTACAATCGTCCGGGGTGCATTTCACAGTTCGCAGGGACCGGGTAAAGGATGGAAGGGCGCAGGTTTATGCCTGTATCATCGTCAATAAAGAAAAATGTTTAATGGCACTTCAGCAGACAGTCGATCTGCGTTACTGGAACGAAAGAAGGGAATCCGGTAAGGGGGGCGACAGGAGATAATTTCGATGAATAGCTACCTGGAAGAAGTCCGGCTGGCGCTGGGAAATTACTACAAGATCCTTCAGCTGAAAGGTAAGCCTGTCTCAGCAGACTTAGTGAAGGACGCGTTCCCAGGTACCCATGAAGAAGTCTATACAGTGGGCCGATTGGTTGAGTATCACAATGAAACGGCTACGGCTACCCTGAAATGGAGTACGCTATCTGACGCGTAAAAAAAAAACTAGACAGACTTGTCTGTTTAGTTTTTATTTTTTACTATTGCGCCACGAAAGATGTTCAAAAACATAAATTAAAAAACTATGAATACCGACACAGCCCTTTTGCTTATTGATTTCCAGCAAGGTTTTGGCCGCCAGGAATACTTCGGAGGGAACCGAAACAACACCCAGGCCGAGGAGAACGCCCGCCTTCTTCTGGATTATTTCCGCCAGCACTCGCTGCCGGTGATTCATACCCGGCACAATTCGGTTTTTGAGAACTCGCCTTTACGGGCTGGTCAATCGGGAAACGATTTCATCGAAACACTTGTTCCTCATACTAACGAAATTGTTATTGATAAGTCGGTTAATAGTGCCTTCATCGGCACCAACCTGGATGAGATCTTAAAGAAAGGAAGAATCCGAAAGTTGATCGTGGGTGGATTGGTCACCAATCATTGTGTATCCACTACGGCGCGAATGGCCGCGAATATGGGCTATGAGATTGTAGTTGTTGCCGATGCCACAGCAGCATTTGATCAGCTGGGGTTTACCGGCGAGAAGTTTTCCGGTGAACTGGTGCATCAGGTGAGTCTAGCCTCCTTAAGGGGTGAGTTTGGGGAGATCATGACCACTGCAGAAATTCTGGAGAAACTGTCCTCCGCAGAATCCAACTACGTTCAGACTACATCGCTTTAACACGTCTGCAGCCTAAGTATTCATTTCTTATCTTTGACCAAATGAAAAGCGTAGAAGAAAGGATCATAGAGACGGCTAACCGATTGTTTTATCTTCAGGGGTATAATAAGACGGGGATCAATCAGCTGATCGAGGAGGCAGGTATTGCCAAGGCCTCTCTGTACTCTAATTATTCTTCCAAGCAGGAAGTGGCTCTCGCTTATTTGCATTCCAAAGCAGATAGCTGGGTGCAGAGGCTGCGGGGCCAGCTTTTACCCGGAGCTACGCCAAAGAAAAAAGTGGAGCTGATCTATGAATTCTTGGAATCACTGATTGAACAGGAAACTTTTGTTGGCTGTGCTTTCCAGAAAATGTCTTCGGAGATCGACCCGCAAACGGATCAGGAAATTGAAAAGGAGATCAAAAGGATCAAGCAGATGCTGCGCAACTTCTTTCATGCCCTGGTAGCGAAGAGTGCCGAAAAACCGCTTAAGGAGGAGCAAGTCCTCGGGGATGAACTTTTTATACTGTTTGAGGGCGCAATGATTTCTGTTCAGGTGCATCGCGAATTGTGGCCTGTACTGGGGGCCCGCTCCGCATCATTAAAATTGTTAAAAAAATAGGTTTAAAAAAATTTGTCTGTTAATAGACAGACTTGTCTGTATTGAATTTTTACAATGAAAATTACTAAGCTTTCCTGGGCCGGACTAAAAATTGAAAGTAACGGTATCACGGTTTTTATAGATCCTGTAGTGAACTTTGAGCGGATGGAAAAGTACATGGGTAAGCCGCTGACTCCGATCTTTGAAATTGCACCGACCGATAAAGCCGATGTG